>CAZVXD010000124.1:0-5301 GCA_964631335.1 uncultured bacterium | reverse complement strand
TGGTTTTTTAGTATTATAAAAAGTATATTAAAAATAACAGGCTTTCCTGGTGGTAGAAATTATTGCAAAGGAGACAGAGCAATGAAAATAGTAAAAGTAAAGGTTGATAAAAACTAAGAATTTGAAATCAATGTTGAAGATAAAGACATAGAAACATTGATTAAAATAATCAATGTTTCTATGTATAATAAGGTGTTAAAATAAAGGTATAAAGAATCCAGAAATGTTGTTAATAATAATCTTACCTAAATATATAGTCAGGTCTTGATATAACTAACAGGAGCTTTAAAGGAAGTGTTTAGTTTTCTAAAAGAGAAGAAATTAATCGGTGATCAATCTCTTGAGCTCGTTAGAAAGATAAAAGGTGAACCTGGGTTCACCTTTAAAGATGCTTTTTTGACCGGAAGGGTTTAAAAAAGCAAAGCAGCTCTCTTTACAACCATTATTCAAGCGAAAGCCCAGGAACATAATATAAACTTTAATGTCAGAAAAAAAGGAATATGACAAGCAAAATTTATAATTTAAATAAGTATGATATAGAATTTTTGATTGGTTGCCTTAAAAACGGAAAAGAAATTCCAGAAGTCTATAAATATTCTCTTTTCCCAACCAAACAGAAAGAATATGAGCTGGTATATGCCGGAAAAATGCGAAAGGAAGATGTGCTTGCTGACACCGAAGAAGCCAAGCCGGTGCCGCTACAAATTGAAAAAGTTTTTAACGGGAAAAAATATCCTTTTTTTTCAAAGGATTGGCACAATCTTATAGTTTTTGGCGACAATCTCCAAACCCTCAAAACTTTCAACGAAAATAAAGACCCACTCATTAAAAACAAAATCAAAGGCAAGGTAAAACTGATTTACATTGATCCGCCTTTCGGCACCGGCGATGAATATGATGGAAATAAAGGTCAAAGTGCATATAGTGCTAGAAAAAAGGGAGCTGAGTATGTTGAATTTGTTCGACGGCGTTTAATACTTCTGCATGAATTATTAGCTGATGACGGAATAATTTTTGTGCGGCAAGGATATAATTTTAGTGCCTATATTAAAGTGATTTTAGACGAAGTCTTTGGTAAGGGTAATTTTGTCAATGAAATTATTGTAAACAGAGGGAAGCAAAGATTCGGCGGGAAAAATAAATATAGTACTGCAACTGATACTGTTTTCCTATACTCTAAAAACCCTAACCCTAATTATACTTTTTATTCTTTTAAGCGCTCAAGGTATGTGGGGGAAGCAAAAGGTACAAATATGTTGATGAAGGGTCATAGAAATCCACCGGAACGAACATTTATTGATCCGGATGGGAATAAAGTTGTTTTATTGCCTCCACCAAACCAACATTGGAAATTTATACAATCAAAACTTGATGTGATGTATGAAAAAGGGGTGATGTATCTCGCAAAAAGCCAAAAAGGATTAAACTCTGGAATTACAAAAATCGAAAATAGCAAGATGGTACCAGTTGACTACGTGCCAAGTTTCAATTTTGATGATGACAAAACAATAGATTCAAACTGGACCGATATATCAGGATATGCACAAACTACGGAATATCCTACCGAAAATTCGGAAGATTTGCTTAATAGAGTTATTCAAACAGGAACCCAACAAGGAGATCTCGTGTTAGATTGTTTTGGGGGCAGCGGAACGACTGCAACCGTCGCTGAAAAGTTAGGCCGACGCTGGATTATTTGTGATATTGGTAAATTATCTGTTTATACAATACAAAAAAGATTGTTAGAAATTGAGCTAAGCAAAGATATTGAGAATCAGAAAAAGAATTATAATAAGCTGGCAAAATCTTTCGCCGTCGTTACTTCCGGACTTTATGATCTCGGAAAGATTTTTGCTCTGCAAAAAGACGAATATATCCGCTTTGTAAAAGATTTATTTGAAATTGAGGAAACTAAAACGGCAAAAATCGGCGGTGTTGAAATTGACGGAAAGAAGCGGGAATTTTACGCAAAAATCTTTCCATACTGGGAATTGAAAAACGCCAGCGTTGATGAAAAGTATTTACAAGAACTGCACAAAAACATTGGCGAAAAAATTGATGACAGATTTTATATTATCGCTCCCGCGAACAATGTAAATTTCATCAGCGACTATCATCCAATCGGCAATGTTCGTTATTACTTCCTCAAGGTGCCGTACCAGATAATCAAAGAATTGCACAAAGTGCAGTTTAGGAAATTCCGTCAGCCGCAAAGCATAAGCCAGATTAACGACTTGGACGAAGCAATCGGTTTTCACTTCATCCGCCAGCCGGAAGTAAAATCAGAAATTAAGAAATTAAAAGACAGGATTGTTTTGAAAATCAAAAAGTTTGAGTCCGCCTATTCGCAGGACGAAACCGGTGAAAAGCTCAAAAATTTTGAAAGTTTGGCGATGTTGCTTGTAGACTTAAACTACGACAGCGAAAAGTTTATGATGACAAATTATTATTTCGCGCAAGACTTGTTAAATCACAGACAGAGCGATGAGGAAAAGAGCGAGGAAGAAATCAAAGAGGAACTAAAGAAGCAAAAAGAAATTATAAAAGAATTCTTAAAAAAAGATTGCGGCAAGGAAATTATGGCAATTTATGTTGATATTTACGGTAACGAATTTCGGGAAGTTTTTAATGTTAAATAAACGCTATGCCAGAAGGAATTAAAATATACAAAACGCAGGACTTAGTTCTGCAGGTGAAGCAAAACTACAATCCTGTCAAGCTCAATTTGAAAAAGTGGGTTAACTTTCTTGATGTGCTTTGCGGCGACCGGGAATTTCAAAAAGAAGCTATCAGAGACGCGATTATTTTTCTTGCTTCCGGTGAATATAACTCAATTGAAAGTTTGGTTGAGGAAAATTTCAGAAAAAACGACGAATTACAGAAAAGATACAAAGATGTCCGAGATTATCAAAGAAATTTGCCTTTGCCGCATAAATTGGCGGCGGTGATTGATTTAGCGACAGGCACAGGCAAAAGTTATGTGATTTACGGCATAGCTCAAATTGCTTTGGGCATTGGTTTGATTGATAAGGTTTTGGTACTTTGTCCATCGCTTACGATTGAGTCAGGATTGAAAGAGAAATTCGAGAAACTTTCCGGCGATGACAAAATTAAAGCGACTTTGCCGGATAATGCTGTTTTCAAAAATCCGAGAATTATTGACGCGAACAACACAATCAAAAATGGCGACATTTGCGTTGAAAATATTCATGCCGTTTATGAAAGAACGGGATCATCAATAAACGACAGTTTGAAGGGAAATGGCGAGCGAGTTTTAGTGCTAAACGATGAAGTTCACCACACCTACAATTCGTCAAGCGAGCAAGATATAAGAAAATGGAAAGCGTTTCTGCTCAATCCTGATTTCAAATTCAAATACATTTTAGGGTTTACCGGCACGGCTTATGGGGACGATGAATATTTCAACGATGTTATTTATCGCTACTCAATAAGGCAAGCAGTTGACGATAAAGTAATAAAATCGGTTGATTATGTTGCGGAAGACGAAGTATCTTCAAACCCAATAGAAAGAAAAAACGAGAAATTCCAAAAAATTTACGATAATCACGACGAATTTGTGAGAAAATATCGTCTCATTAAGCCGCTTACGATCTTGGTTACAAAAGATATTTCCAAAGCAAAAATGCTTTGGAAAGAATTGACCGACTTCTTGGAAAAGCGAGAAAAAATCTCACGAGAGGCGGTGGAGAAAAAAGTTTTAATTGTTACTTCGCATAAAGACCACAAGAAAAATGTTTTAGAATTGAAAAATGTTGATGACAAGGATAATTCGGTTGAGTGGATTGTTTCGGTTTCGATGCTCACCGAGGGCTGGGATGTAAAAAATGTTTTTCAAATTGTGCCGTGGGAAGATCGTGCTTTCAATTCAAAACTTTTGATTGCCCAAGTTTTGGGCCGGGGGCTTCGCGTACCCGAAGAATACAAATCGCCACAACCGAAAGTTAGAGTTTTCAATCACGACGCTTGGAGCCGAAACATTCGCGGCTTGGTTGACGAAATTTTGGAAATTGAAGTCCGTTTAACGAGCGAGGTTTTAACTTCCGGCGACAGAGTAAAGTATCATTTTGATCTTTATACAATTGATTACGAAAAACAAGAAAAAGCTGTCAAAGCTGAAAAAGACACAGAGCTTTTTGACTATTCAAAAGGATATATAAATTTGGTCGCTCAAGTTGAGCAAATAGACAGAGAAACCGAATACGAGGATTTGAGCGGGGTTATCAAGCCAAAGACAACGATAATCCAAAAAGAAGTTTTCAGCGTCGATGAAGTAGTCACAAAGATTGTTGAAACTTTCAAGACGAGAGATTTTGAAGCAAAAATCAGATTTCCGAAAGGCGAATATGAAAAAGAACACTTACCGCCAGAAAACGAGATTAAAGATATTATCGTAAATTCAATGCGAAGAGTTGGTGTAAAGAGCGGTGTTTTGACTGAAGATAACGCCAACAGGATTTTCAAAGCGTTTCAGACACTTTTTAGAGCAAGAGGTTCTACAATTGTTTTGGAAAGAATAGTGAATCAACCAAAGCCTATAAATACAATAAAGCTTGATAAAGAAAGCATAGCAGTTGGTGCTGTAAAACACGGCTCAACTGTTTTTTATAGCGACAATTTTAAAACAGAATGCGCAAATGGTCTTATTGATATATTACAAGATGTAATCAGTGATGAAAGTTTACCGAGAAGTGCAAGTAAAGAAATTAATCATTATTACTTTAAAATGCCACTAAATATTGTTTTAACGAAACTAGAACCAGAAAGAAAGTTTGTAGAATTGCTTACAAAACCATCGATATGTGAAAAATTAGACACTTGGGTAAAATCCCGGGATATGGGTTTTTACAGCGTTGAGTATTCGTGGCGTAAGGGCGAGCACCCAACTCCAGGAAGTTTTAATCCTGATTTTTTCTTGAAACTTGGTGACGATATCGTAGTTGTTGAAATAAAATCTGACGGTGATGATTCTGAAGAAAATAAAGCTAAATATCGCTGGGCAAAAAAACATTTTGAAGATTTGAACGAAGAATTAAAAAAGTCAGAGATAGGGCAAACATATTTTTTCCATTTTTTAAGTCCTAATAGTTATGCTGAATTTGCTGAATATTTAGTTGATGGGAGATTGATTAAGAGTGAATTTAGGAGCACTATTGAAGATTTGTTAGAGAAATAATGTTAAACATTATTATTTCTTCTACCCTTGTTTTTCGGAAAACATTTTGTGAATTTTGTCAGTTTTGCCATGTTATAAAAAAGATAAAGGCTATATTGTGGCTTTTA
>CAZVXD010000123.1:0-5337 GCA_964631335.1 uncultured bacterium | reverse complement strand
GCGTTCCTTTGATTTATCTCTGGGGAGACCTTTTTTAGAGGTACCCAGATTTTCCGTGGCTTCTTTCGCGGTTAACTGGTAATATTTTCTTTCTTCATTCATTGAAAATTAACGGCGCGGAAAGTTATATTTTTCCCAGACAATCTTTAATTCTGTTCAGTCCTTCTTTTATTTCGTTTTCATCCAGAGCATAGCTGAGCCGGATTCTCGAAGGAGCGCCGAACCAGCTGCCCAGATATACAATTACTTTATAATCCGTATAAAGTTTAGTCGCGAATTTTTTTGGTTGAGGCGCTTTTGGAAGAACGTAAAAAGCGCCTTCCGGCTTCCAGAGACTCAATCCTATTTCCTTTAGCCCTTCGTATATTATATCTCTTCTTTTTCTCCATATTTTGAGCTGATTTGTTACGTATGATTTTGGGCTTTTCATCGCTTTTAGAGCCATATCCTGTCCCACCAGATTGGTATTCATGGAAGTGTGTGTTTTCATCTCTATTATTTTATTCACGAATTCCTGGTCGAGACTCCATAAGTATCCGACGCGTAAGCCGCACATCGCGTAAGTTTTAGAAAAAGAATTTACCGTAATTACGTGGCTGCCTTTTATAATGTAGTTTTCCCTTTCGTAGATTATATCTTTATAAACTTCATCGGATACGACATATATACCGAGTTTTTCGGTAACTTCTTCTATTTCTCTTAATGTTTCGATATCTTCGATTCTGCCGGTAGGATTCGAGGGAGAGTTTATTAAAATCGCTTTACATCCTTTTATTTTTTTTCTAAAATCGTCGAGGTCGATTCTTCCCTGCTTTAAATCGGTATAAACCGGTTTCATTCCCGCGTATTTCAGAATCGGAGGATATGAGTAATAATAAGGACGAGGCAGCAGGACTTTGCCGTTATCCATAGCTCTGAATATCAGGTCCAGGGCTTCCGATGCGCCATTTGTAATTACGAAATTTTCGGCGGAGGAAGCGGGATATTCATTCGCCAGAGCCGTTCGCAGTTCAATGCAGCCCTGTATGAGGCCGTACCTTAAGTCATGCCTGATATCTATATTTTCTATAGCTTCCCTGGGAGGGGGTAGATCGGGTTGTCCGGAACCAAAGCTGATTACCCCATTTCCCTGTTTTCCTATAAATACCGACGGACTCGATAATTTAAATTTTGTGTTCATAAATTAATCCTTCAGTTTCTTAAACCCCTTATTATTCTCTTTGCCTATAAAAAACTTCTTTTTCTGGGTGATTCTTGTACAATTATATGCTTGATTATGAATATGTCAACGATATTTTTAGTCAGGTTTTTAAATCGCAGATTCTTTGGAATTGGATTTTTCAAACCACCGAACTATTTATTTATAAACGAAGCTCTTTGCTTTTGGCTGTTGGCTTAAAAACGCGAAAAGCAAAAGGCGAACAGTTAATAGCCTGAGGTGAATGTGGTATGTTTGGGTGGTGTTTTTTTATGTGGAGGGTTGACAAATAACCTTATTTAGTCATCATAATACAAACAACAGAAATCCCAAAAAAGGAGGTATGATGGGCACTAAAGGAAAAGAAATTGTAAAAGTAGACATAAAAAAACTCATCGAATTGCTTAACAAAGCCTTGGCGGATGAATGGTTAGCTTATTATCAGTACTGGATAGGGTCTAAAGTAATTGTCGGTCCCATGAGGGAAGCGGTAACAGCGGAACTTATCGAGCACGCGAACGACGAGCTCAGACATGCCGAAATGCTGGTGGAGAGAATAATGCAGCTCGGCGGTACTCCGGTATTGAAACCGGAAGACTGGTATAAAATGACCAACTGCGGATATGAAGCGCCCGAAGATCCTAAAGTAAAAGCTATTTTAAAGCAGAATATAGAAGGAGAACAGTGCGCTATAGAAGTTTACGATAAACTTTTAGACTTTATCGGCGATAAGGATTTTATTACCAGAAATATGGTGGAGGAAATTCTTGCTGATGAAGTCGAGCATGAAGAGGACCTTCAGGCGATAGAAGAGGACCTTAAACAGACAAAGTAAAAATAAAGTTTTATCGAAATTAAAAAAGATTGAGTGGGAAATCCTGCTCAATCTTTTTATTTTTTAATTTCTTTTTAAATTTTTAAGGATTTAAAGAAAGGGTTTGCTTTTCTTCGGTTTCTTTGGCTTCTTTTCCTTCTTTTTTCCTTTGCCCTTTCCTTTTCCGTTTCCGTTCCCATTCCCGTTTTCTCCTTCTTCTATTTCCCCTTCACCTCCTTCGTCTCCTTCTTCTACAGTTCCATCGCCGCCCAGGTCGTTTGAAAGCGCTTCGGGTTCAAAGTTGTAGGAACTCACCTGCCAGTTGTCCATTTTGTCATCTCCGTCTATGTCGTTACCTCTTCCGATAGAAGCGCTTGCCTGAGCGTAAAAATAACTTTCTTCGCCGTTGTTAACCCAGTAGATTCTATAGTCATAAGTCCTGTTATCGGGAAGAACGAATGGTAAATTGGACAAATTAACTTCCTGTGGGGACGCAATGCCGTCGTGGGAAATTTCGAAAGTATAACTTTCTGCACCGGCTTCGCCGGGCGCGTAATAACCGTTTTCAAGAAAAAATGGCTCTTCATATCTTGCAATAAGCCTCAATGTGTTTTTCATTTTTTCCTGCTTCGTGCGCGCCAGAATTGTGCGGTATCCGGGGATCGAAAGACCGGCAAGAATACCGATTACTATTATTACCGTCATTAATTCTATTAGCGTAAATCCTTTTTTGAAATCAATCGTTTTCATTTTAATATTGTTTCTAATCTCGAAGGTTCGATTTTTCCTTTCGCGGAGAGGATCGGTTCCTCCGCTTCACCTTCGGGGTTTTTGCCGTATAAAATAAAACCTGAATTCTCGACTTTTTCATACACGATGTTCTCGTCTTTTATTTCCGGGGTTACAAAATCGGGAGTAAGAAGAGAAAGAGTGATAGGGAATTCTCCGTTTTTAGCTTTATAATTCATCAGTAATTCATGTATAAAAAATATTCTCGCGGCATTTATCCCGGATTCTTGTTCTTCCGCTTTTTTTTCAGGTAACCGGGCGGGCCCTGTTCCACCCCTTGTACCGGATAATAATAAAATTTCTGCTATTATTAATATTATTCCCAATGAGAGGAAAACAATAAACTTCCAGTTTTGTTTTTTAACCGGTTCTATTTCCGGAATTTCTTCTTCGATACTTTTTATGTCTTTTTCCACGTGTTTTATATAACAAACTCCACAAAAAATTTCGCCTGTCTTTTCATCTCTATAAACGGAATCTCTTTCGGGGATATCCTTTCCGCATTCGCTGCATTCTTTCATATCTACTATTAAGTATATGTTATTTTGGAGAATTAGTCAAGGGCTTTTTAAGCTCTTGATTTTTTCTTAAAAATCTGTATCATTAATGTATGGATTTTCTTAGCTTTGTGCCGATCGCCGGTGTTGTCTCGGGATTAATCGCATTATTGCTCTTTTTCCTTTTGATAAAGAGACTGAGAAATCGAAGGAAAAAAGTTCTTGTATGCCTAATCCATTTTCTTTTTGTGATTATTTTTGCTCTAATTTCAACCATTTTTATGCTTTTGTATACTGGTTTACAGGGATATAAACATTTTGCTTATAACAAACCCATTCTTACTGTCGAGTGTTCTCTTAAACAAGATGATTCCTTTGTACTTGAATTTGTCGACCTGGATAAAAAGGATAGTCCGGTAAAATTTTACCGGGTTAAAGGACAGCAGTTCGTCATAGAGGGTCATATAATTAAATGGGAAAACTTCTTTGTAACCGTCGGTATGAAGCCTCTATATCAGGTTACCAGGCTTACCGGGCGTTACGTTTCTATAAATGACGAGAAAGAAAAAGAGCGCAGTGTTTATGAGGTTGAGGAAGAGACAAAGGTTTGGAGATGGTTGATGAAATATGGTGAGAAAATACCGGGTATCGACGCTGTTCAGGGAGCTTCCTCGTTCAAAGACGCCGCGGAAAATAAAAAATTTACGGTTTATATTACGCACAATTCGTTCGTTATTAAGGAAAAGTAAACTAATTAGCAGGGAACTATAATAAGGTATTAGGTCCTGGGTTTTAGGTTTTAGTGAACTAAAGAAAAGGGTTTATTCCCTTTTTTTTATTCTCCGTCCCACCCTGCAAGGCGAGCCCACATCCACCAAGCTGCGTATGCTTTCTGGTTAGCATTCAAAGGTTCGGAGTGCGCCGAACCGCATTCGTACCAATCAATTCCTTCCTCGTGTTGGTTTTGCCATTCGGTAGCCCAGTTGCCGAGTAGAGTACCGCCGACTATATCGTAATAATTGCAGTTATCGTTACAGAATTCATAATAATTGCCGTCCGGGTCATTTCTGTCGAAATCCGCGAAATCGAAAAGCCATCTGTTGTTATTACGGCAATAAGATCTTATCGAATCGTTTGCCGCTTTATTATTAGCGTCATCATATATATCGACGTGTCCGGTCATATATATAAAAGTTACATGAGGGTAATCTTCTTCCAGTTCTGTCATTGGTCCGAGGTATTCATTCCAGAGAACACCTGAAGAATATTTACCGCTCACCTGACCACACCAGGACCACATAATAACGTTTACATCTGAATTAAACGGGTTGTTTAAATACTCTCTGCTTTCGTTTACCCACTGGGGATAATATCCGGCATCGCCGCTCATCGCGTTATTATGCAAATCCAGGGCTCCTCCTTCTCCGCCATTATTCCAGGCGAAGATACTATCCGGCAAATTTAGACCTTTGCCGCCTTCGTTAGCAAAGCTTACAAGACCGTTCATGCCGTCGGTAATCTGGCTGCCGTGAGAAGTATGCCCGTAAGCTATATGGAGAGAGTTTTTGGCTTCTTTGATCCATTCTTGAGGAATTTGTGTTATATCTACACAGTTATGGTCGATTGTCGAACCGGAAAAAACGAGAGGTTCGTCATCGCAAGAAGCCCCGGTCATTAAAATTATTAGCAAAATTGTAAAGACAAGAGTGAATATTTTTTTCATCTTTCCTCCTGTTTTTTAGCTGGGGTATTTATAGGATAAGGATTTTTCAGATAAATGTCAAGAGCGGTGCGCAGCACCGGGTCGCCAGTCTCGAGTCCATAGTCCAATGTCAAATTATTCACATGTAGAACCTGTAGAAATTGTAGTTTTTGTTGCCGTCAGCAGTAAGCAGTAAGCTGTGAGCTGATAATCCGAAGGATTAACGTGATTCAAAAAACAAGACCCGGCCCCTCTGCAATCATAGCGATAGCTATTGTATAACAGGAGGTAAAAAAAAGATTAATTTAACCCCAGAAATAAAAAAATATGTGTTTTG
>CAZVXD010000122.1:0-5359 GCA_964631335.1 uncultured bacterium | reverse complement strand
AACTTAAAATTATTCTCACACAGAGACACAAAGAAAAGTATTTGGTCCAATGTCCATAGTCCAAAGTCAACACCAATTCAAATGTAGAAACTAAGGCTTTTGTTTTTTACCAGCGACTAGTGACAAATGACTAAGTCCCTCACATGTAGGACATGTAGGGATTGTAGTTTTTGCTTTTCCTATTAAACCATTTTTCAATTTAACTATTAAACTGATATTCGAAGAATATACGTAAGAAACAACAAATCACACGAATAGCACGAATATTTTTATTTTTTGCTAAAACCTAAAGCCAAATACCCAATACCTGATTTGATGAGTGGTTGTGGGCTGTTGGGTTTTAAGGCTTGAAAGGTTTGGACCCAACGAACCCACAACCAGGCAAGATGAAGAAAAGAGGAGAAAGGAATTCTAAAATAATATCTATACATTTGGCTATCTAATGACCGAAGTTTTTCTTGTAGCTACCGAGCCCGATTGTTAAATTTAAGCTGGTTATATGATTTTCCCTTGAAGATTGGGATATGTTTATATGTTGAAATTCGCAACCAAGATATAGCAGGCTAAAATTTTCAAAATAAAAGACATTATGTCTAAACCCGAAAGAAAAAGAAGTATAACGCATATCATAAAGAGCTGTATATTGGGGTTTTGACGCCGCTATATAAAAATAGACATTTCTGTTTATTTCATAAATCAAAGATAGATATAGCGGAAATAAAGAGGTGGCAATCATATAATCCCCTGAAAAGCTCGAAAAAAATGCTTCTCCGGATTTTGCCGTTAACTGCAGATAGAAATCCTGCCATAAGTTAACCCCAAAGCCGACAGAAGGACCTTCGACTAACATGTGCACTCCCATGTCGGAGTTAAGAACACCAAGCCCGGCTTCATACCCAATTAAATCAAGCTCAAATCTAAAAAGCTTGCCCCCGTCAAAACTCTCCGCATAGGACGACACACTTATAAAAACAAACAAAAAAACAAAAAACACCTTTTTGCATCTAAATCGTAATTTTTTTAACAACAAATTACCGGCCATTCTTCCTCCTTTAAAAAGTACTTTGTTATACAAAGTATTATAATAAAATTTTTTATTTTGTCAACCCCTTTTTTTTGTTTTAGCTGCGAAGACGCCATGACGCTGAGGAAGGAAATAAAAATAACAGTGTTTATCCGTGTGAATCAGTGGTTAATTTATTTTAGTTAATGCGTAGAAGCGTTAGAGCGGAAAAACAATAAAAAACTTTGTGTTTTCTGTGTTTCCGTGTGGGTAACTAAGTCTTTGGTCCTTGGTCGCCTGTCATTTGTCAAATAAATAAAAACTATTCGTGTAATTAGTGCTATTCGTTGTTCTTTTTTTTGGTAGGGGATGAGGTGTCTAACAAACATATATTTTTTGTTGTTTCTCTGCGTTTTCCGCCTGCCTTTTGGAATAATGACTTCTATTCCATGAGGGGCGTCTTTGCGGTGTAATTAGGATTTAGGATTTCGGATTTCGGGATTGGGATTTAGGTAACAACAAAAGAATCTTGTGGTTGATGTTCAGGAAATTATTGAAAGTCGAAACTTATCTCGTATGTGTTGCCCTCTTTTTTTGTGGTTACGGGATATCCTGAATTATGGAAGACAGCCAGCATACGCTGGTTATCCGTAAGCATTACGGCGTCGAATCCTTTGATGCCTCGTTTTTTCGCGATTTCGGTTAATATATTCATTAAGTATGTTCCTATTCCTTTTTCCTGCCAATCGTCCCTTACCAGAAAAGAAACTTCCGCGCGGTTTTTTGATTTTATGTAGTAGTATCTTCCCACGCCGACTATTTCTTCTCCTCCGGTGCCCTGGGTTACGCCCACGATTGCCATGTCTTTTGTGAGGTCTATATTTGTAAATTCCTGTATGAATTCGTGAGGAAATGTTTTAATATTTTTGAAAAACCTGAACGCGATAGATTTTTCAGAGCAAGCGTAGCACATATCCCGTAGCATTTTTTCGTCGGTTGGTTTAATTGGTCGTAAGAATAACGCTGTGCCGTCCCTCAGAGCCACGCGTCTTTCCAGTTCTTTCGGATATTTGGTTGTTTTGGGCAGCAATTCTTTTTGATCGGGATATATGTAATTTCGGTTTTTGGCTTCATTGAGAATTTCGTTTCGATAATCGGGATGAGCTATTTCAGCTAAAGCTAAGACTCTTTCACGGATACTCTTTCCGAATAAGTACGCGATACCATATTCGGTTACCACATAGTGAACATCTCCTCTGGTAGTTACAACTCCAGCGCCTTCAGTTAATTTAGGAACTATTCTTGAGACTGTTCCTTCTTTAGCGGTCGAAGGTAATGTTATTATGGCTTTGCCGTTTTTGGCTCGTGCCGCGCCTCTGTTAAAATCGACCTGTCCGCCGATGCCGCTGTAAAAATCGTACCCTATCGAGTCGGAGCATACCTGTCCGGTCATATCGATTTCCAGAGCTACATTTATGGCAACCATATTGTTGTGCTGGCTTATTACGAAAGGATCGTTAACGTATTCGGAAGGTCTAAATTCAAAAATTTGATTTTCGTGTATGTAATCATATAATTTTTTTGTTCCATAACAAAAACTGGCAGTTACTTTCCCCCGGTTGATTGTTTTTCTTTTTCCGTTAATGATCCCGTTTTCTATTAACGGAATAATCGCGTCATTAAACATTTCGGTGTGAATACCTATATCTTTTTTATCGTTAAGGTATTTAAGAACTGTTTGGGGGATGTTTCCGATGCCTACTTCGACAGTGTCTCCGTCCGAAATAAGGGAGGCAACATTTTTGGCTATTTCATCGATGCTCTCATCCGGTTCCGGCACTGAATACTCTAAGATATCTTTGTCGCTTTCTACAATGATATCGACCATGTCGATGGAAATGAACGAGTCTCCCAGAGTTCTGGGCATTTTCTCATTGACTTCCGCTACAACCATTAAACTGTTTTCTACAGCCGATTTTACTATATCTACTGAAACGCCGAGACTTAGATACCCATTTTTGTCCGGTGGACTGGTCTGAATAAGGGCTGCGTCTATAGGTATAATTCCGCGTTTGAAAAGAAGGGGGATTTCAGAGAGAAAAATGGGAGTGTAATCTCCTCTTCCGCTTACTATTGCCTGTCTGACATTAGGCGCGAGGAAGAAGCTGCAGGTTCTGAATTTATCGCAGTATTCTTTCTGTATATATGGGGCGTTTCCCTGTGTTAAAAGATGATATATTTCGGCGTCCTGTATTTCATTTTTTTCATTGGTAAGTTCCTCGACGAGAAGCTGGGGTTGTCCGCACCCTGTGCCGATAAAAATACGTGAGCCCGATTCTATAGTTTTTATTGCCTGTGAAGCGGTTTTTAATTTATTTTTATAAAGTTCTCTCCAATTCGGCATTTAATTTTGCTCCTTTGATAGTATTATTCGCGCGTCCACCACATACGCGCCTTCTCCCGGATTACCAACTTTCAGCGGATTAATATCCACCTCCTGGAATTCAGGAAAATCTATTACCAATTGTGAGAGTTGCAGTAAATTCGCGATAATAGCCTGAATATCGACAGATCTCTGTCCTCTGACCCCGGTAAGCAGTTTATAGCTCTTAGTACTCTCAATCATGTGTCTGCTTTCTTCGGCGGTTATTGGCGCGAGACTGAATGTAACATCTTTAAGCACTTCCACGAATATACCCCCAAGACCGAACATAAGCATGGGTCCAAACTGAGGATCTTTTTTCATGCCAAGAATGACTTCTTTTCCGGAAGTTATCATTTCCTCTACAAGAACGCCTTTAATATTTACTTCCGGCATTTTCCTTTTTATCCTGAGCATCATCAGGTCGAAAGCGTCCTCGACTTCCGTCGGACCACCTAGACCTATTTTAACACCACCTACATCGGATTTATGAAGAATATCCGGACTGGAAATTTTCATGGCGACAGGATAACGCATTTCATTAGCAAATCTGACCGCTTCCTCAGATGTGGAAGCGAAATGACCTTCGGGTATAGTCATACCATAAGATTCCATTATTGTTTTGGCGTCAAATTCACCTATTTCACGAAGATTTCTCGATCTGTAGGATTTTATAATCTTAATTACAGGATTTTTGTTTACAGCGAATCGTTCGATGATGCGTAGAGGTCTCGATTTATATTTATTATATTTTACCATTTCAGATATCGATTTTGCCGCTCTTTCGGGAACCGAATACTGCGGTATATTGTTTTCTCTTAAAATATTAACCCCGTTTTTCACTGTTTCGGCACCCATAAAACAGGTTATTACGGGTTTTGAATAATCTTTTGAAATTTTTACCAATTCTTTAGCAATTGAGGAATCGTCCGTCATTTTTTGGGGCGTCAAAATGACAATTACGCCGTCCACGTTTTTGCTTTCGAGTACTGCCCTGAGACTGTCGCCGTATCTTTTGCTGTCCGCGTCACCCAGAACATCTATAGGGTTATTAACCGATGCGGATTCAGGAAGTAGTTTTAATAAATCCTTTTTGGTTTCCTCTTCTATATTGACCACTTCGAGTTCCGATAATTCCAGGGCGTCAGACATCATGATTCCGGGCCCGCCCGCGTTCGTTATAACTGCTATGCGGTTCTTTTTTGGCAGAGGTTGGTATGCTAACGCGGTGCTTATATCGAATAAGTGTTCTATAGATTGAGCTCTGATTACTCCCAATCTCTGGAAAGCGCATTCGTATGCTACGTCGGATCCTGCCAGACTCCCGGTATGAGATGAGGCTGCTTTAGCACCGGCTTCGCTTCTGCCCGATTTTAAAATTACAAGAGGTTTTATTTTTCCTACTCTCTCTGCTATGCGCATAAATTCCTGCCCGCGTGAAATATCCTCAAGATATGCGGCTATAACCTTTGTGTTGTCGTCGCCCTTTAAATACTCGAAAAAATCTACCTCATCTATCGAAGCTTTATTTCCTATCGATGCTATAAGGGAGAACCCGACTTTGTTTTCTTTCGCCCAATCCTGTATAGATGTGATAAGAGCTCCGGATTGAGATATTAAAGCTATTTCACCTGGTTCGCCAAGTGGTTGCCCGAATGCGGCATTTAATTTTTGCCATGGATTTATTAACCCGAGGCAATTTGGACCCATCAATGTGATTTTAGATAATCTGGCTTGCTGTACAAGTTCTTTTTGCGCTTTTTTGCCTTCTTCGTCTGTTTCTCCGAAACCGGAAGATATTACGATTGCGGCTTTCACACCTTTTTTAGAGCAATCTTTAATTATGGAAATAACAACATCACGGTTCACGACAATTACGGCGCAATCGATATTTTCAGGAACATCCGTTAGGGAAGGGTAACATTTAAGGTCGA
>CAZVXD010000121.1:0-5366 GCA_964631335.1 uncultured bacterium | reverse complement strand
CTCCCATTTTTTTTATCTCTTCAAAATAATTTTTGTTCCAGTATCCCTGTCGCTCGAGCTTATCAGGGTCTGAAGTCGCGAGTCCGCGAAACATAACTTTTTCTCCCTCAGGGTTAACGAATTCATTCCCTTTCACACTGATAAGAGGAAGATCTTTCTTACGCGGATTCTCAGGAACTTTCTCTTTAGGCGGCTGATTCCACCAGTAGTCTCCCACCTTTATTTCTTTCCCTTGTTTCGAGTAGATATTAGGGGGAAAAAGCAAAAACGATAGAAGAAACATCGACAGACGAACAAAATACTTCATATATACTCCTCCTCGGATTTAATAAAATTAAACTATCAGAAAAATAGCTGTCAGAAAAAGATTGTCAATAGCGAACTATTCGGCTAGGCGGGCGGGCGCGGGCTTTTATCAATAAAATGAATAAGGAGTGCTGTCAAAAAAAACGTCTCGGAGGGTAAGCGGTCACTCCTCTTCTCCGGCAATGCTTTTCTCTCTTAACCATGGCAAAATGTCAAAACGGATAATACCGGTTATAAGCGAAACGAGAATAAACACCTCGGTCAACACACCCGGATACGAGCGATGGATAAAATTATACGCAAGCCACAAGGGATGCGGAACAAAAACAATAAAACGGATTAATCTTGGATTCTTTTGCCATAAGCCGATAGTCTCTATAATCATAGCTATAATCGGCACAATGCTGAGCCAATTCTGCCAGGAAATGAAACCGGCTATTAAGAATAAGGAAATAAAAACATACATTATGGCATTATTATCCGTCCATTTTTTTCTCCCCCTGAAAATAAAGAAGAATGTACGGGTCGAACCAACAATATTCATGGCTGCTGCGGTCCATACTCCCAGAAGAGCGAAGTGAAAAATAAAAAACAACTGCGCCATACCCAGAAAAAATAGAATAAGATTACGTTTATTATTTTGAAAAGAGAATATAGCAAAGATAAGCCCGCCCATACCGATACCCTGCGCGACGAGATTGCCGCTCAGGGCAGTATTGGCAAGTAAAAATAAAATTGTGTTTACAGACACCCGAAAGCTCCTTTCTTAAACATAGCTATTAAATATCACTCCTCCATCAAATTCCCCATAACATATGCAAAAAAATCTTACGGGCAAGTCGTATAAAATTATTAACATTATTTTAACAAAAGTCGGAATATTCTATTTGAGGTCCGTGGTGTCGAATTTTTTATACGAAAAAGATCGGTATTTATTATTTATACGTATATAATTTAATCTTTTGAATGCTGTATGTCCCTTCAGGTATTCTCAGATGCCTGCCCTGATGACTCTGATCTCCGTTCATACGTCGTCCCGGTATCCATTGCCCATTTACGAATTCTCCTTCATCGATCATTAAAATACCTGCTTTTGAATTACCGCCTTCGGTGGTTTCGAAATTTATAACAATTCCGCTGCCCGCCACATAAAACTCATCCGGGACAGTGTTTATAATAAGTACACCCGATAATGGCCATGTGTCATTTTTAGCTCCCGGGGACCTCCCAAGAGTAAAATCGTGCTTAACAATCAACTTGTACCCACCGAGAACTATTTCCTCCTCTTTTTTATTGTGATCCAGCAGAATTCCAGCCATACTCCCCTTACCCTGATTCTCGAGTATAAGAGATTTTAGTTGGCTGATAATATCGTAAGCTTTGCCTAAAGGCTCCTCTTCCGGATTCTCTGTCGATTCTATAGAAAAGGGACTGAACCCCATTGTGTTATGATTACCAAAAACATAAAAAGCTTTCATACCCGTTTCATTATTAAAACGAGCTTCAGGAATAAAAAACGGATTCCCTTTTTGGTCATATTTATCGCACCATTTTTCTATTTCGGGGAAATAAATATCCGGAGAAAGAAAATCTATGGAAGGAGCACCGGCGCGCCATACATCCATCAAATGAGGAAGAGGCCCGGCGCTCGGATACTGACCCGGCTCATACCCTTTCCTTATGAGGGCTGCATTTACATACATGGGTATATTGTAAACATTTTTACCCGCCTTAGCCAGCTCCTCTACAAATGACGAATAATGCCATGCCATAAATAATTCATCGGTAGCTTTACTTTTCCCGAAAATTTCTTCCCACGACCCTTCTTTCCGGTAATTTTTCCCCGCCCATAAATTACGCATTTCCTTTGTTAAATTGTCTTTATTGTCCTCCAGATAATCGAGAAAATCCTGCGGAACATCCTGCCTGAAAGCAATGTTAGCTTCATTACAGTAGTCTCTGGCTGTAGGTATCATGCCTATTTCATTTTCTACCTGAACCATGATTACCGTATGATAATCCTCATCAATTTCTTCGATATGTTTCATTAACCGACGGAAAGATTTTAAATCCGCCTGAAGATTATTATCACTGAAAGCCGAAAGTATTTCAAGAGCGTTACCTTTATCGTCCCGGGCTCTGGGAAACCTTTCCTAGTCGGTTTTTACCCATTTCGGCGCATAACAGGACATGCTGTTTTTCCATGTACCGAACCATAAAAAAACCACTTTTAAGTCATTTCTTCTTGCCTGGTATATTAAACTATCCACCAGGCTGAAATCAAATTCGTCTTCGACAGGTTCGATAAGCTCCCAATAAACGGGGATAAGAACCGAGTTTAGATTCAGCTTAAGGAGAGTCGGCCAGATATCTTTCATATACGAAAGGCTGGAAGCGCTCGAATTGCCGAGTTCGCCGCCAATTATAAGAAAAGGTTTATCCCCTACAATAAGCTGGTGCGCTGTTCTCTGTTTTTCCAAGTATGGCAATCTGCTCGCGGATTTTGCGCTAGAAATAATCGAAAACAAATAAATTAAACCAAAGATTACAAATGATTTTATTTTCATTTTTGTTAACTCCTTTTAAATTTACCACGACGGCCTTATACCCGGCGCGTAAGGGAACTCGAGGTTTTCGTAATACTCTAAAGTCTTTTCAGGTTTTTCATACTTCGCGGGAATAGTCTCTCCCGAATATTCTTGAAAATATAAAAGACAGGAATTTCTCCACCAGATTGCCTCTTTTCTTTGGATCTTTAGAAAAGCCGATACATGCTCGAACCTTTCATTGTCGATCTTCCCTTCCAGAGAAGACCATTCTTTTACCATCCAATCTACCGAATCGGCGCCATGATAATATTTATAACAGAGTTCTTCCCAGAGAGTTCTACCCGATTTCATTTTGTAATCCCACGGCAGGTGATGAAACCACAGGAGATATTCATCCGGGCATTTTCTGGGGTCGGAAAATTTTTCTCTGACTTCCGGATAATACTGAGCCAATGCGTTAGAACCGGTTTTCGTACGGTCGAATCCTATTCCGTTCGAATCCGCCTGATGATAATAAACGGAAGTCCAGTCAGGTCTGCCGGATACCGCTACCCAAGGACCGGGACCGTAATGATGATGTTCCGCCATTATATGATGTAATCCCAGAGGGGTCATATAGCTAACGGTTATTTCACGGGAAGCTATCATAATTTCTTTTACCGTATTTATCACTTCTCTATCGTTCGAGAAAGTCATCCGTATCCATTCTTCCGCAATTTCTCCCGCGGAAAGTTCATGATTCCAGGCAAGCCGCCCGAAGGAGTACCAATTAGACTGACCGAAATGATGCCCCGTCCAGTTTCTGTCAGTTCCTATATTGGAGACTCCGGAAAATCCCGTATTGGTATAATCAAACAGTGAGCC
This sequence comes from uncultured bacterium, assembly GCA_964631335.1. Lineage (GTDB taxonomy): Bacteria > Hydrothermota > UBA3072 > UBA3072 > UBA3072 > JAFGHJ01. The sequence goes on along the minus strand of CAZVXD010000121.1, from coordinate 1,647 downwards.
GTCGATTATCTCCGCCACAGACGAGCCCTTACCCTCAGCGTAGGTGTCTGATTCCAGGCATTCTTTATATAGAGTCGCAAGGTAAACCAAATGAGTCGCCTGCCCTAAATATTCCTGTGTGATTTGAAATTCCACCATAACGGGCGTTTTTCTAAGAGCACCGAAAAGAGGATGAAAAGGTTCTCTGGGCTGAAAATCTATGGGACCGTTTTTAGCCTGTATCAAAACATTATCTCTAAATTTACCATCTAAAGGCACAAATTCATTATACGCCTGTTCTGCTCTGTCTTCATTTTTATCGTAAGTATAAACGAAAGCTCTCCACACAACGATCCCTCCATGTGGGGCGAGCGCGGCTGCGAGCAGATTGGCTCCATCCGCGTGACTGCGTCCGTAATTTTGGGGCCCGGGCTGACCTTCGGAATTTGCCTTTACCAGAAAACCCCCGAAATCGGGAATGTATCCATAAATTTCATCTACTTTATTTTTCCACCACTTTTTAACTTCCGGATCGATCGGATCCGCCGTTTTAAGCCCGCCGATTTCTATAGGAGCGCTGAAACGGGCGGTAAGATATATTCTTATTCCATAGGGTCTGAAAACATCGGCTAAAGCCGACACTTTCTCCAGATAAACCGGAGTTAAAACCAGAGCGTTGGCATTTACATTTGTTACGACAGTTCCGTTAATGCCTATAGACGCGTTGGCTCTGGCGTAATCCTTATATCTGGTACCAATATAATCCGGCAGTTTATGCCAATCCCAGATCGAAAATCCCGCATAGCCCCTTTCAGAAGTCCGGTCGAGATTATCCCAGTGGTTTAAAAGCCTGAATTCGACTTTTGGGCTTTCACTTATATTTAAATCGTCGATACTTTTATTTGTCTGGATTAGTTTTAAAAAATTAAAAACTCCATAAAGAATACCCACATCCGTATTGGCGGAAATCAAAATGCATCTTTTTTCTTTAATATCGACGTTTTGTATAATATAACCTTCCTTTCCAATTTTTTTCAGCTCATCCCCAAGAGAAAGAGACGTGATAATTCTTGAAGATTCAGGCGTACCCACAACGATAGTGCCATTACCGGTAATTTTTCCCGTAAGCTTAACGTCTTTACCAAGCAAACCAGCGATCCCATTTGAAAGCTCTTCCCGAGCGGCTTTCAACACAGGAGAATCTCCGGAGAAATGAATTGCCTGAATATTTTTTGTATATTCATCTAAATTATTACCATCGGCTACCTTATTATATCTCAGCCACAATCTATAGCCGTCTTCAGCAAATACTTTACAGGGCAATAAACATAAAAGAAAAACAAAAAAAAGCGTTAAATATAAAGATTTTTTATTTTTTAAAAGCATCTATTATATCCTCCCTCGATTTTAACTAATAATCAACCTAAATCATAAGAATATTATAATCACTGTCAAGGGATTTACGAATTTAAAGGAGTTCAAAAATACCTGACTATTACCCCATTTTTCTAATAATGCCCTGGATAAAAAATCAGAGGGGTTTCTGTTCAGGAAATCGTCTCGGAGGGTTTACCCCATGGAATAGGAACTTATTCCACGGGGCAGGTGGGCATGGTTTTAGATTTTGAAATCTCAGAAAGTGAGTGGGTACTGCTCAAGAAAAATGCC
>CAZVXD010000120.1:0-5408 GCA_964631335.1 uncultured bacterium | reverse complement strand
GTCGAAGACGTGCGTCTGGTTAAAGGCGGAATCTTTCCGCATAGATAATATCGAAGAACAAAATCTCACACAAAGACACAAAGAAAAGTATTTGGTCCATAGTCCAAAGTCCAAGGTCAACACCAATTCAAATGTAGAAACTAAGGCTTTTGTTTTTGACAAGTGACCAGCGACCAACGACCAATGACTAAGTCCCTCACATGTAGGAAATGTAGGGATTGTAGTTTTTGTTTTTTTTCTAAAACCTAAAACCCAGGACCCAATACCTATTTTCAACGCTCTAACGCTTCTACGCATATACACACTAACAATGTTATATCTAAAACCTAAGCCCCAATACCTGAAACCTAATCGGGTGGTTTTTTTATCAAACCTTCTTTAATTTGCAGTTCTGTCTGTTTTCTTGAATTTTCTATTAATTCTTCAGCGATTTTTCGCAGTTCTTTTTCGCTTAAAATCGTCCTGGCGATTTCCTGTTCTATAGCTTTTAGCCCGACCGCGACTGCTTCGTTTATAAAAACTTCCCATTCGTCCATGGTTGGTACTATGTAATCTTCTTTTAAGCCTTTTTCTTCGGCTGTTTTCGCGACCGAGTAGGCGGCTGCTATCGTCATTTCGTCGGTTATGGTTTTAGCGTTTACATCGAGAGTTCCCCTGAATATGCCGGGAAAACCAAGGGAATTGTTTATCTGATTTTCGAAATCAGAGCGACCTGTACCCACGATTTTCGCTCCGACTTCTTTCGCTTCCCACGGCCAGATTTCGGGAACCGGATTTGCCACGGCAAAAACAATAGCGTCTTTATTCATTCCCGAAATCCATTCTTTTTTTATGGTGCCCGGACCTGGTTTCGCGGCTGCCACCATGACGTCGGTGCCTTCTATCGCTTTTTTTGTGTCTCCTTTTTTATCTTCCCCGTTTGTCTTGCGGGCGAGGTTCCATTTATAAGGATTTTTTTCTTTGTTTTTCTCTAGATCTTCCCGGTTTTTATGCAGAATTCCTTTGCTGTCTGTTACCACGACGTTTTTCTCTCCTACGCCTGCTTTAAATAATATTCGGCACAGCGCGACATTTGCGGCACCTGCGCCTATAATAGAAAATTTAGCACTCGATATATCTTTGCCTACTAATTTAAGCGCGTTTATAATTCCTGCGAGTTCTATGGAAGCGGTTCCCTGCTGGTCGTCATGCCAGACCGGAATATCTAATTCTTCCCTGAGTCTGTCGAGGATATAAAAACATTTAGGATTTTCAATATCCTCGAGATTTATTCCTCCGAATACCGGAGTGATTATTTTTACCGTTTCTATAAATTTTTCCGGGTCTTTTGTGTCGAGTACAACCGGAAAAGCGCTTACCCCGCCGAGATATTTAAATAAGAGGCTTTTCCCTTCCATTACCGGAAGGCTGGCAAGCGGTCCTATATCGCCGAGCCCGAGAACTCTCGAGCCGTCGGATATTATAGCCACGTTGTTCCATTTATTTGTGAATTTGTACGCTAGCGATGGGTCTTTATTTATCATTCTGCAGGGCTCCGCCACACCCGGGGTATACCATATACTAAAATCGTCCATGCTTGTTACGGAACATTTTAAAGAACTTTCGATTTTACCTCTGTAATGTTCATGCCATTTCGGGGCTATTTTCTGAGGTTGTTCTGCTTTTTTGATTAATTTTTCGATGTCTTGATTATTTTTCATTTATTTTTCCTTTTATTATGCCACGAAGTCACCTGAATTAGCCCCTGATTTACACTGATAATCACGGATACCTGTCCCTGCCTAAATTATTTTTTTTTAAACAACAAAATGTTTTTTTTAATCCGTGTTTATCCGTGTTCATCCGTGGCTATTCTTTTTTTTCTCTGTGGTTCATTTTGTTTTATTTTTTTCATAAAAACTATTCCCATTCGCGTCCATTGTCACGACGAGAGGTCCGAATTTTTCAACTTCGAGTATCCATGCCGCTTCAGGTATGCCGAGTTCTTCAAGGAAATACACATTTTCTACTTTTTTTATAGCTTTCGCCGCCAGAGCTCCCGCTCCGCCGGTGAAATGGGTATATACAGCTACTGTTTTTCTTAGAGCTTTTAGGGTTTCTTTACCCATTCCGCCCTTGCCGATTATCATTTTTACTCCGAATAATGAGAGGAATTCACTTTCAAAAATTTCCATCCTCGCAGATGTTGTCGGTCCGGCGGATACAATAAGCCATTTATTTTTTTCTTTACGTACGACTGGACCAGCGTGATAGAGAGCCATATCTTCTGGGTTAAAAGGTGTTTTTTTACCTTTCTTTTTTAATTCTATCATTTTTTTGTGTGTTTCGTCTCTGGCGGTAAATAATTTACCTGTTAAGAATACTGTGTCTCCGACGGATAATTTTTTTATTTCTTTTTTTGACAGAGGTGTTTGGAGTTGTATTTTTTTCATTATATGATCTTTATAGAACCTTTTTTCGTGAATTTAATTGTTTTTTTTCTGCTTGCCCAGCATTGCAAAATAAGTCCCACGGGGAAAGAAGCGGGGTGCCGGTGCGCGTATTCTATGTGTACATCGAGAACTGTGGTTTTTCCGCCCAGTCCCATCGGTCCTACACCTGTTTTATTTATTAGTTCCAACAATTCTTTTTCTATTTTCGCGACTTTTTTTTCTTTGTGCCGTTCTCCGATTTTACGTAAGACGGCTTTTTTGGCGAGTTCCATGCATATATCGGCGCCGCCACCGATACCTATTCCCGCGATTGTGGGAGGGCATGGTTTACCCCCGGCGTTTTTTATATGTTCTACTATGAGTTTTTTTGCTTTTCCTAATCCTTCGCCCGGGTTAAGCATCCACAAAGCGCTCATGTTTTCCGAACCGCCTCCCTTTGGAAGAATATCGATTGTACATTCATTTCCTTTGGTGATATTCCATGTTATATGTGGGATATATCTTCCCGTATTATTATTTTCGTTTTTACCCGTAAACGGATTAATGGTATTGGGGCGAAGAGGTATTTCTTTTGTCGCTCTTTTGACGGCTTTTCCAAGCATTTTTTTTAAGTCCGTGAGATATTTGAATTCATTGCCCGCTTGAATATAAAATGACATTATACCCGTGTCCTGGCACATCGGAACGGTTTCCCGTGAAGCGATTTTTGTATTTTCGAGAATCGCTTCTAGCTGTATTTTTGCCAGCCCTTTTTCTATATTATATGCTTTTTTTAATGCCTTTGTTACGTCCACGGGCAGTTCTGTTTCGGCTTTTTCGATCGCTTCTATCAATATTTCTTCTATATTTTTATCGCTTATTTTCGCCATCTTTATTTCAATATACAGAGTAATGTATTTACCCGTAATGTCAATAAGTTTTTGGTGGAATATATTTATTTTACTACAAAATTAACGCTGTTTGATAAATCCTTGTCTTTACCCGAGGCAGCGGTAAGACAGTATTCCCCGGGTTTTATCTGCCAGAGAAAACTGTGATTGTTAAATGTTTCTTTTAACTCCTGTCCATTTAAAAACCAGGTTACTTTTTCTTCTTCTGTTGTAGTAAGTTCAATTTTCAGGGATTGGTATTCGGGTTTTACGTTAGACAGCCGGTAGAAAATCGCTCCGTTCTGCGGTTTTACTATTTTAAATCTTTCTTCTTTTTTTATTTCGCTATCAGGGTTTTTTGACTCGAAACCTTCCGCCCATTCTGCATATCTGCCCGGTAATACAGTATGGACTTGTCCTTTGCTTTTTGTGTGCATGCAGCAGCTGTCTTTGTAATAAGAATCCAGGTGTTCTTTGGGTATTATTTCTTCGAGCGAGGAAGGGCAATAGCGGTTAGGTCTTTTGCCGGAAAGAGGGCAAATGGGGACCCGAGTAAGTCCTTTCGGTAGAGGGGGCTTTTCAGGATAATCTTTTTTACTGTAAAGTAAAAGCATTATATTGGCGAATAAAGGTCCGGCTCCGGAAACGCCCGATACTCTCTGCATGGGAGTATGATCGAAATTGCCCACCCATACGGCAAGAGTGTAATCTCTGGTAAAACCTATCGTCCAGTTGTCGCAGAAACGAAAGGATGTCCCTGTTTTCGCGGCGCATGGAAAAGGGAAATTAAGGACAGAATTAAATCCGAATTCCGGGGTGCGGGCAAATCTATCGCTCAAGATATCGGTTATCATATAATTCAAAGAAGCCGTAGAAATTGTTTTTTCAGTTTCTTGGTTTTCCGTTTTTTTGCCGTCTATTTCGATTATTTCTTTAACGGGAATAAAATTTCCTGAACGAGCGAGACACATGTAGGCTCTAGCCAATTCGAACAGCGTGACTTCTCCTCCCCCAAGCACGAGTCCTACACCGTAATAAGCGGCGTTTTTATCCAGAGAATTAAATTCGTACTCCTTAAGACGCGACAGGAATTTATCTATGCCCGTTTTAGCAAGAACTCGAACTGCCGGTACGTTTAGGGAGTTTGCCAGGGCTTCTCTTAATCTTACAGGACCGTAAAAATCTTCGGAATAATTTTTGGGGTTGTATATGCCCGTGGGCATTTTATAGTAAGTAGGTATGTCTGAAACTATAGTGGAAGGATTCAGCCCGTCTTCGAAAGCCTGCAAATAAAGGAAAGGTTTCAATGTGGAACCGGGTTGTCGCAGAGCTCTTACTCCATCGTTTTCGCCCTCGTTTTCAGCATTGAAAAAATCCGCGGAGCCTGTGTACGCGAGGATTTCACCTGTCGCGTTGTCCAGTAATATGACTGCCGCGTTGGTCACGTTGAATTTCTCGAGAGCTTTTACAATTCTATTTGTTTGTTCTAGAAGAATTTTTTGTAAATCTCTGTCTATTGTAACTTTGACTTTTTGTACGTTCTCGGGTAACTTTTTCATCAGACTAAAAACAAAATGAGGCGCAAGAAAGGATGCTGTTTGCGGTCTTAGAGAAATATCTTCTTTGAGAATTCTGTCTATTCTTTCTTTTTCTATGAAATTTTGTTCTTCCATTCTCTGGAGAACATATTTCTGGCGTTTTTTGATTTCTTCCGGCTTATTGTATGGATTCAGGCGGGTCGGGGAGTTGGGAATAGAGGCCAGAAAAGAAGCCTGCGCCAGAGTTAAATCCGAAGAAGAAATACCGAAGTAAGCCTTCGACGCGCTTTCTATACCGTAAAGATTTCCGCCCATCGGTATCCTGTTGATATAGGATTCAAGAATTTCATCTTTACTTAAGCCGGCTTCCAGACGATACGCGAAGTAAACTTCTTTTATCTTTTTTATCCACGTCCGCTCTCCCGGTCTCATCATTCGCGCGAGCTGCAGAGTTATTGTGGAAGCGCCGGATACGATTTTTCTTTCACTTAAGTTTTGCCAGGTTGCTCTTAAAACAGCCCTGTAATCTACACCTTTGTGGTGATAAAAATCTTTATCCTCGGAGGCTA
>CAZVXD010000119.1:0-5492 GCA_964631335.1 uncultured bacterium | reverse complement strand
CGGGATATATTTCCATGCTGTCTAAAGGAGTCATTATTTGTAATCGTATGTATGTATTAGAAGAGGAGTCTTTTGCCGCAAGTTTAATATTCATTGAATAACTTCTATGTGTGTATTCATTATGATAAGTGTTTTTATGATGAGGATCGATTACCTTATATTCCCAAACTATTTGAGCGGTTCCGCAGGAAATCATAAAGAAAATTAAAAAAAGTAAAGAAAAAAGTAACCGCGTGAAATTTTGTTTTTTTAATTTTGACATTTAAGCTCCTTTAATTGCGAATATTCGCTATTTATTGTTTAAGTCGATAGTTTCAAAGTCGGTGTATGGTACGAGAACTTCGGGGATTTTTATTTCTCCTTCTTTTGTCTGGTAGTTTTCCAGAAGTGATATCATAAGTCTTGGAGTGGCAACGCCCGAACCATTTAGAGTGTGGACGTATTTTGTTTTTCCTTCAGATTTGACCCTTATGTTGGCTCTTTTTGCCTGAAAATCTTCAAAATTACTGACGGATGAAACTTCCAACCATTTGTTCACGCCGGGAGCGTAAATTTCTATGTCATAAGTTTTAGCGGAAGCAAAAGAAAGATCGTCGTAAGGAAGCAACAAAACTCTGTACGGAAGTTCTAACAATCTGATTACGGTAAGAGCTTCATCAAGTAATCTTTCGAGAGCGTCGTATGATTCATCAGGCATAACAAAATTAACGAGTTCTACTTTGTTAAATTGGTGAAGTCGAAGAAGTCCTTTTGTTTCTTTTCCGTAAGAGCCCGCTTCTCTCCTGAAACAAGCGGTGTAGCCGCAGTATTTGATCGGTAGTTCATCGGGTGTTAAAACTTTTTGTGATAGTATGTTTGTAAGAGGCACTTCGGCTGTTGGGTTTAGAAACAATCCGTCTTTGTCGGTTATATACATATCCTCTCTCATCTTCGGAAGCTGACCCGTGTTGAACATGGCTTGTTCGTTTGCCAGAAAAGGCGGAAAGATTTCGGTGTACCTGTGACGTTTGGTATGTAAATCCAACATGAAATTTATAAGAGCTCTTTCTAATTTTGCTCCTTTTCCTTTGTATAAACTAAAATTGCTTCCGGCGATTGTCGCCGCTGCGCCAAAATCGAGTATATCTAAAGATTCTCCGAGTTGGATATGTGTTAAAGGTTTAAAGGGCGATTTTTTTAAGCCTGTTTCTTTTGTTACTGTAACCGGTTTACTTTTTACGGAACTATGAACGAGATTCGGTATCCAGGAAATAAAATCGTCTATGGCTTGCTGAATTTCTTTTAAATCCTTTTCTTCTCGTGTAAGTTTTTCTTTTAGAAGTTCTAATTCCGATAGTAACTTGGAAACGTCGAGTTTATTCTTTTTTAATTCCCCTACTTTTTTACTCTTTTCATTCCTTTCCCTTCGTAATTCGTCGACTGAAGATTGCAATCTTTTCCTTTTTTCGTTCAATCTGGCAAAAAGTTTAAAATCTATATCCACGCCTTTTTTCTTTGTGTTGTCTTCGAGTGCGTTTAAATTTTCTTCGATGAATTTTATATTATACATTTAAGAACCTCAATTGACTTATAACTCTGTTTCGTATTTCGGCCACATTTTTTGTTTTTTCTGTGATCTTTCCTTTTTTCATTATCGGTTTTGTCAATGTTTCCATTTTTCTACCGCATTGGCATTTGACTTCATCGGTGTCCGATAATACTACAGCCCGGCCCGCGCATCTCTGACACTCGAAGATATCTTTTTTTCCGGCAATTTTCCCCTTTTTTGTTATTAATTTTCCTTCTATTTCAACAATATCCATGCTGAAGTTAATTGTAGGCGCGTTGGATAGGCTCGTACCTATTCCGTATCCGTTAACCCAGGGATTGAGCTTCGGTAAGGAAAATTCGTCCAGTCCGCCGGATACGAATATTCCTACGTTATTAAAACCCCTGTCGTCAAGTTCTTCTCTTATTTCCCTTGCTATTTCAGATAAGTTGCCTCTTCGTGAACCGGGGGTATCGACTCTGACCGCGTCGAGTTTGTTTTTGAGTTTTTCAGCGAGTCTGATTGTTTCTATTTTCTCGTCCCCGAAAGTGTCGACCAATATTATTCTGGGGATTTCATCGTGGAGGGTTCTGTCATAAGCGATCGCCGTTTTCAATGTATCTCCCATAACTAATATTACAGAATGAGGTATTGTACCTTGCGCTTCCAGATTTAATTTCTTCGCGGATAAAACGGCAGAAACTCCGTCGATACCTCCTATGTAAGCGTATCTGTCTATTACAGGGGTTATCGCGGGATGCATTCGTCGGGCTCCGAACGATAAGACTGTTCTGCCCTCTGCCGCGATTTTACATCGTGCGGCTTTTGTCGATATTCCCGATGCCTGACATATATATCCGAGAAGAGGAGTTTCGAATTTGGCAAAATCGAGATATTTCCCCTGTATTGTAAGAACAGGCTCCTTTTCAAAAAATACACTTCCTTCCGGAAGAGCCTGAATATCTATTTTACTGTCTTTAAACAATTCTACTAATTCGCTTAGCCCGCTGAATATCGCCCATTTGTAATTAGAAGGGAGTTTTCTGGCGTACACTTCCGCGGTTACAACCGGATTCTTTTTTTCTTTTTTCAATATTTCTTCGGCTCTTTGGAAATAAATATCTGTTGTTTTACCGTTTAATATTTCTTTATGACTCGCGTCGATTCGCATATATCAGGATTTTTTATTTGCTCTTTTTTTAGCCTGTTCAATTAGTTCTATTAAAGATGTTATTTTCTGTTTTGAAGGTTTAAATATATATGAAATATCTTCATCTGTATAGTTTTCTTTTAGGAATTCTTCTATAGCGAGTTTTTCAAACCAGCAATCCATAATCTTAGAGCATGGCATGCCATCCTTTTCCTGTCTGCAGTAACTAAAGGTTAACCAATGTCCCAACCTGCGACAATAAATACGTTCTTTATCGTATCGATCCATAAATGTGTTAAAGTGTTAAGAGAGCCGCTTCGCGGCTCTCTTTGTATTTACCATTTACCCGTTTTTTCTTCTTTTGGTTTCGGCAATCCTTCTATTCCCTTCAGGGATTTTTCCATTTCTTCATCCGGCAGAGGATAATCTTCTAATTCACCCGCCAGATATTTCTGATAGCCGGTCAAATCCATGAGACCATGTCCGCTGAAGTTGAAGATTATAACCTTTTCTTTTCCTTCTTCTTTTGCTTTTTTCGCTTCCCGGATTGTCGCCGCTATAGCGTGACTGGTTTCGGGAGCGCAGATTATACCTTCCGTTTTGGCAAATGTTATGGCTGCTTCATAGCACTCGATCTGGTGGAGCGCTAACGGTGTGAGTAATCCTTCGACAATTCCCTGTGATATTAAAGGAGCCATACCGTGATAACGTAAGCCTCCAGCGTGAATCGGAGGCGGGATGAAATCGTGTCCCAGTGAAAACATGGGAAGAAGCGGCGTCATCTTTGCCGTATCACCGTGGTCATAAACAAAAGGAGCTCTTGTCATCGTGGGACAGGAAGTGGGTTCAACGGGAATAATATCAATTTTTTCTCCGTGGATTTTATCGTTAACGAACGGAAAAGCTAAACCCGCGAAATTACTGCCTCCCCCGCAGCATCCTATAACGGCGTCTACATTGTTTTCTCCGGCTTTTTCAAGCTGTTTTTTTGCTTCCAGACCTATGATTGTTTGATGAAGTAAAACGTGATTTAACACACTGCCCAGGGAATAACGTGTTTCACCTTTTTCGTCCGACACGGCTTCTTCGATTGCTTCACTTATGGCTATTCCAAGACTTCCCGGAGTATCGGGCATTTTTTTTAGTATATCACGACCCGCTTTAGTCTCTTCACTGGGGCTCGCGACGCAATTTGCTCCCCATGTCTGCATCATGGTTTTTCGATAGGGTTTCTGGTCGAAGCTGATTCTGACCATATAAACCTTACATCCGAGACCGACAATCGCGCAGGCAAAAGCCAGAGCGCTTCCCCACTGTCCGGCGCCGGTTTCGGTTGTTAATTTTTTTATACCGAATTCTTTATTATACCACGCCTGCGCCACAGCCGTGTTCGGCTTATGGCTTCCCGGAGGAGAGACGCTTTCGTTTTTGTAATAAATCCTTGCGGGCGTATCGAGATATTCTTCCAGAGCTTTTGCCCGGTGCAGAGGTGTCGGTCTCCATTTGTAAAGAATATCCAACACTCCTTCGGGTATATCTATCCATCTTTCCTGGCTCACTTCCTGTTCTATTAAATTCATGGGGAATACAGGAGCCAGCATATCGGGTGTAATCGGGTTCCCGTCCGGTCCGAGCGGCGGCTGCATGGGACTCGGTAAATCAGCCGCAAGATTATACCACTGTTTTGGTATTTCGTTTTCTGTTAAAACGGTTTTAATTCGCACTACAACCTCCTTATTTACGATTTACTTTATGAGCATCATTTTTCCGGCGTCTTCGTAATAACTTTCTTCTGTGGTTACTCTTAACCTGTAAATATAGACGCCGTTTGGCGCTTGAGATCCATTGCTTAATCTCGCGTTCCAGTTTGCGGAATAAGTACCCCGGGAATGAGTTTCATTTACCAGGGTTTCTATTTTTTGTCCCGAAAGGTTATAGATGGAAAGTTCCACATCTCCTCCATCCGCTATATTATATTTGATGGATGTCGAATAACTGAATGGGTTGGGCGAGTTCTGGAATAATACCGGTTTTGCAATTGTTTCTATGTCTTCTGCTATTCCGGCGCTTCCCGGGAAGATCGATACCAATTCTATGCCGTCGCCCGTTCCCAGATTTCTCGTATACTCTCTGTCGGTGGCGTTGTTCCAGTGTTCGTGGACACCAAGACTCGGTATTGAAGTTCCGTCGTCTTCCGGATCATAGTCTATGGTTGACGGCCAATTATCCGAATCCGCAGCCTGCTCTAAATAGTCATCTACACCTTCCATCTGGACATAAGTAAGACCAGGATGATTGGTTTGTGTGTACTCTGCCCTTAAGAAATCAAATCCAACGGATTCGATTGCCACATTATCCAGGGAAATAAATATCGAGGAACTCCAGTCATTGTTGAATGGGGCATTTTTCCATTTGGTGGGTATATCAAGTTCATGACCCGCCGACCACAGGGCGTCCATTATGAAAATTAAGTTTTTCTCTCTAAGCAATTTATAACCCATTAAATCTACCAGAACCCTGTATTCCCCGTAGCCGTATCTCGCGTTGCCTTCATTAGGATATTCGTCCGGGACAATAAGACCCATGTGAAGATGCTTGGCATCTGGGCGTACGTGAGAACCAAAATGGTTTTTGGCAAACATAGTAATTCCATTTCTTCTATGTCCCTTTAAGGTAGGCACATTTATCAGATAATCGCAGTTTTCAAGGATTGTGTAAAAGTTATCCTCATAAATGGGATTTCCGGATGAAGCGTCGTTCCAGCTTCCTTCGCGAAGAATTGCGCCGTTGTCGGAATAATAAATAACCGAATCT
>CAZVXD010000118.1:1037-5499 GCA_964631335.1 uncultured bacterium | reverse complement strand
TGTCTCCTCCTTCGTTTACCCATACCGTGCTGATACCCTGTGCATATAATTCTTTTGAAATGAAAAAAAATATCATTAATTTAAAAATTAAAAGATAATGCCAAAACTTACCAATATTTAAACTTTTATTCATAATAACCTCCAAAAGTTTTTATTTTTAATATAAATGTTTTTTTATTTAGTAAAGACTTTTTTTATTAAAACCATTAAATATCCCTAATAAATCCGATTTTTAAAACTTCATACGATGTGGTTTTCTCACTTCAAAAATATCATCTTCTTAGAACTCGCGATTCCATCGCCGTTTTTTATCTGATAAAAATAAGTGCCACTGGCGACTTTTTTGCCTTTTTCGTCCGTGCCGTCCCACTCCGTGGTATAGGTTCCGGCTGTTTTTGTTTCGTCTACAAGGGTTTTTATTTCCCTTCCTGTCAGATCGTAGATTTTTAATGTTATATGGCTGTTAGCCGTAAGCTGATAGTTGATTGACGTTTTGTTATATAAAGGATTAGGTCTGTTTTGGTGTAAATAAAAAATTTTATCTAAATTCTTTTCCGTTATTTCAATCGAAGATATTCCGTATTCTAAAGCGCCGAGATCCATGGCTGAACCTATTATTGTTCGTTTTGTGCTGTCTGCTATAGATTTGTACATTGCCGAAACCGGATGATATGAAGTTATAGTATCGGGAAGAGTTGCCGCGGAATCGACAGCCGGCGATGATTCCATTAATGTAAAATCCCGGGATGATTCGTCATTAAATCCCGGATATGTGCCTTCTATTAATTTTCCGTTTCTATTAACAACTCCATACCAGTAACGCCATCCTTCTACGGTTCCCTCCTGCCAATCTTCACTTATCCAGTTTGCCCCTTCGAAGTTTATTGTGCCGAAGCAAGTACCTAAGTTGAAATCACCTTGTTTAATTGCCGGGTTCCAGTAGAAGATGTTATTGTAGAGATTTATCGTTATAAGGTTATCCGCGAGGGTTGATGTGTCACCCCAATCTGTGCCTCCTTTAAACATATTCAACCTCCAGCCTCCGGGTTCTGTTCCTGTCATGACTACAGTATTGTTGTAAAAGTAATGAGGTCCAAGCCGCGCGTCTTCCGGGACGTTATCGTATCCGTAATGTACCAGGCTTCCCGCGTGTGTGGGTGAATCGGTGTTGTTAACAATTACATTTCCATAAATATAAGTTTCATGGTAATTAGGTTCAAAATAGAGGGGATTATGACCGTCTTCGGCTTCAACTATGTCCAGTGCGTAAGCTGAGCTTTCGATCCAGTTATATCGGACAATCAGACCCGCCGAACGGTCTTTGAATGATGAACCATAGGATCCCTCTCGTACAAGTCCTATATAGTTATATTGGTAGGTAATGTTACCCGCTTCTGTGTACACATTATGCATATGATCGTTGCCATCTGCACCATTACCATATATACGGTTTCTTTCGACAAGGACATTTCGAGAGGTTTGTTCTTCTCCGCCTCTTGAAACGATAAACAACCCTTCTCCGTTATCGGTGAGTTCGCATCCTCTCACTATAAAATTCTCTACCAGTAAGATGTGAATGCCTGAAGCGAAAGGATGATAATTTTTGATTGAATCGCTCATCGCAATATACGTATTATTTTCATTCGCTCCCATTATTTTAAGATTTTCGATTGTAATAAAACCCGGTTTATATCCCCAATCGTCGAGATACCCGGGTTTGATTAAAATCAACCCTAGAAATTCATCCCATTCGGTACTAAAAAATCCGTTTCCGCCATTATATTCGGTAAACTGTTCCGGTGTTGTCGCATTCTCTCCGCTCCAGACGGGAAGTTCGCCTTCGCCGTTTGGTATTCCCTTTATTGTGATACTTTGTTCTTCTGTTCCTCTGCATCGTAGACCGATCTTGACCCTGTAGGGTTCTTCTTTCCAATTTATATGAACTTCATCGCCGGCGGATAATGCAAGCCATGGTACTTCGGACATTTCCGCATCTGAATATACTTCGTATATTTCTGCCTGAGATGAAAAACTTATTCCTGTAATGAATAAAAGACTTAAGAATATTTTGGTAATATTTTTCATGGTCCCCATCTTTTTTTTGATTTCTTTGAGTTTTTTCATTATCTTAAAAATATCATCTTCTTCGAACTTGCCTCACTATTTTCCCATCTTATCTGGTAAAAATATGTCCCACTCGGGACTTTCGTTCCTTTAGAATCCGTTCCGTCCCAATCGACCGTGTGTTCTCCTGCATGCTTAATTTCGTTTACCAGGGTATTTATTTTCCTGCCGAGTTTATCGTATATGGAAATGGTGAGGTGACCGCCAACAGGGACCTGGTAACGAATTGTGGTTTTTATATTAAAAGGGTTCGGGTCATTCTGGAATAGCAAATAATCTATGGGGACATTGATATAATGAACGGTATCGCCGCTGTATAACGTGTGGATATCGCCGCTTGAAAGGCAAGTTTTATAAATACGTACATCGTCTATAATACCGTTGAAAGTTTTCATTTCCCCGTCGTCCGAACCTCTTCCGATTAAAAGCTGGTTGAATAGCCAGGGTCCTGTTACACCGTTAACACGGTCGACAACAACCTGTTCTCCGTTCAGGTACATTCGTACAACTCTGTTTGTAGGGTCGTACGTCGCCGCGATGTGTGAAAAAACATTTGGTTGAACCTTAGGGTATTCTACACTATATAGCGAGTAGCGTTCGTTTTCGTTTGTTATCCATTTGATCGATAATCTGTCATCGACAAGTCCGAAATTGAAATTTGTCCACTCTGAATCATCATTTATAACCCAATTATCGATGGAAACAGTAAAAGGATTGACCCACGCACTGAGGGTGAATGCCTGATCGTCGCCATGAAGAGAACTATCCGTCCAGGTTGGTACTGTTATTACATCATCCTCTCCGTCAAAAAAATATGCAGTCCCTTCTTTTACTTCCGTTAAGGTAGCTCCCTCCACCACACCGTGATAACCATTACCGCTGGAATCTGTGGCGTCGCCCTCAAATTTATATAAAGCTATGATTTCATCAGGAACTTCATCTTCTGTTGTTGTAATAATAGTATTTGAGTATTCCGATTGTCCGGATATTTCCGAGACCGCGCAGACTCGGAAATAATAATCGGTATCTGGTGATAAATTAATGATTGTATATTCAGCCGAATCCGGCAATACCGATTCGACCCGGCAAAAATTAATTCCGTCGGTGCTTTCTTCTATCCTGAATCCAAGTTCTTCATCAGAATTATCATTCCAGGTTAAGTGAACATTATTATTTGAAACCTCCGCGGATAAATTGCTCGGAGCCTCGGGAGGAGTAATTCCGTTTAAGTCGCAAAAACGCTGCTGGGCTGGAATAATTCCGGAATACGGTAGATCGGGACCTATAACAGGCCATGGTGTATCGCCCCAGGGAGCGTCGGTAAAAAAGTCAGGTTTTTCTGTAAGATAGTAAGAGTTCGGTATAGTATGATTGGAGATATCCGATTCCCAGAAAGTGTTTTCGCTTATGTAATCGAAATTGCCATGACGGATCAATGTATTCATCGTCAAGTTCGTATCGCTCCAGTCGTCGGGTTCTTCGAGTATGAACCAGACTGTTCGATTACTAATTGAATTATCGTGATGCAATATATTTCCGACGAAACTCATATAAGGATTATTTTTTTCTATAAAAACAGGTCTACTGGTATGTGAATTCGAGTATCCGTCGGGACAAATCATTTTGTTGCGCAGAAAGATATAACTGGAATTGCTTCCCCAGTATCTGTCGACCGCTGCCTTATTGGTAGAGTTTCCTTCGAAGAGGTTTAAATAGGCGTGATGTCCGTGCGCCGACATATCAGCGTGCATTTCTGTCCCTTCTCCATTTTCATCCATTGAAACACGGCAATAGTTATACGCGTACACGTTTCCGCAAACTCCGAGAGCTGTCATCATTTTCCCCTGTAGATAATCGAAGATATTATTTTCTATAAGGTTGTCGGTAGCACGATCGACGAGGTTAACCCCGTAACCCATGCCGCCAACGTATTCGTGTCCGTATTCAAAGTAGCTATCCCTTATTTCGTTTCCGAGTCCACCCCAGATTCCGATATGTGACCTGGAACATTTGTAACTGCGGACGTTTTTCACCCAGCAATATGCCGCGTGGTCCATTTGAATATTTCCGAAATAAGCGTTACAGTCGACAACAAGTTCGATATGTAAATCTTCGACACCCGCGTATTTTGTCGGCTCGACACATCTACTTACAACAGGATCCATGTCGAGATTATAATCGTAATACAGAGATTTGTTGAAAGTAAGGGTGTTACTCGTTTCATTTATGTCTGTAATAATTAAAAATTGTCCTACTGCTCTGTATCCCCAGTGTCCTTCCGCCCAACTGTCGTTTATAGAAGGATCTACTATGGGACGAGCCATCACTTCCTCATCGT
>CAZVXD010000118.1:0-1027 GCA_964631335.1 uncultured bacterium | reverse complement strand
CCGACAGAAAATCCTGATACATCATCTATGGTTACTTCAGGAGAGCCCTTATCACAGTTATCCAGAACGTTCGCGCTAAAATCTAGGGTGGAAGTTCCTATCCAGATATTTGTTCTCTGGTACTCGTCCGGATCACCGGCAAGTTTTTCAAATTTGAGAAAGGTTGCCTCGGGTCCGGCACCGCGAAGAACAATTGGTTTTCTGATGTCTATCCTATCTGTGATAAGATAAGTCCCCGCGGGAATAAATACCGCGGTGCTTTCAGGACAGGCATCGATTGCATCAAAAAATGCTTGTGTGTCGTCTGTTGTACCATCTCCCACAGCACCATAATCAGTAACATCTACGCTTACAGTATAGTTTGGTATTCCGCCCGGAATACCCGGCTGCCAGTCAATTCTTTTGCTCTGGGGAACAATGTCCTGTGGTATTACTTCTACGGAAAGAAACAACAGTGATGTTAAAAAAAAATATGTTAAACGCATATTTTTATCCTCCTTATTCAATTTTTCTTATCGATAATGTCTTTTTAGTTATACTGCATCTTTTGATATGATAAGAGACAAAATTGATTATGTCAAGATGATTAATTTTTATAGATAAACTCTTTTTTCAATAAAAAATCTGTCCGGTAATATTAGTAAACAATTTATCATCACTTAAATTTTTTATTCACGCTTGCAATAATTGATTGTTATCGAATTATTTTAAAGATTAGGAGTAAGTATTTATTACTTGAGGAGTGTTTATAATAAGAAAAACTTTTTAAACAGGCTTATAAAAGCGTATTTAAGTTCTCTTATACTAACAAATTTCTTTAAATTTCTAAAAATAAATGAAAATCTAAAAAAAGTTTTTATATTTGCTATTTTGACCATACGTTCTATATCATGTTTTTTCAGGTAAGGATATTCGATAATAGATTGTTTCTGTACATCTACCGGTAAGTATTCGCCGTAAATAAACCATTTATTTTTCTTCGCTTCTCTATAAAATTCGGTTCCGGGAAATGGATTGCAGATATTAA
>CAZVXD010000117.1:0-5505 GCA_964631335.1 uncultured bacterium | reverse complement strand
TGTCCGTATTCAAAATAACTATCTCTAATAACATTTCCCAATCCGCCCCAGATTCCTATATGAGACCTGGAACATTTATAACTGCGGATGTTTTTTACCCAGCAGTATGCCGCATGATCCATTTGAATATTTCCGAAGTAACCGTTACAGTCGACAACAAGCTCGATATGTAAATCTTCGACACCCGCGTATTTTGTCGGCTCAACACATCTTGTCACAGCGGGATTCATGTCGAGATTATAGTCATAATACAGAGGCTTATGTAAAGTAAGTGTATTGTTCGTTTCGTATATATCCGTAATAATTAAAAACTGTCCGACTGTTCTATGTCCCCAATGTCCTTCCGCCCAACTGTCGTTCACGGAAGGGTCGACTATGGGACGAGCCATCACTTCCGGATCGTTATCCTGTCTTATTTCTATTAGATCGCCCACGGAAAATCCTGATACGTCATCTACGGTTATCTCATCAGAGCCTTTTTCGCAGTTATCCAGAACATTCGCGGTAAATCCTAAAGTGGAAGTGCCGATCCATATATTCGTCCTTTGATATTCTCCCGCGCCATCGAGTTTTTCGAATTTAAGGAAGGTTTGATCGGGACCAGCACCGCGTAGGACTATGGATTTTCTGATGTCTATGCGGTCAGTGATTAAGTATGTTCCCGCCGGAATAAATACCGCGGTGCTTTCCTCGCATGCGGAAATCGCGTTTTTGAGGGCTTCCGTATCATCGGTTATTCCGTCTCCCACGGCACCGTAATCCAGAATATTTTCGCTTACCGGATAGTTCGGTATCCCGCCGTGAATACCAGGCTGCCAGTCGATTCTTCTGCTTTCAGAGACGATATCCTTAGATATCCCTTTCAAAGATAATAAGACTAAAATTATTGGTACAAAGTATTTTAAACGCATATTTTACTCCTTTTTCATTTCAGTAATATCATCTTTCTCGAACTTGCGATCCCCTCACCGTTTTTTATCTGATAAAAATAAGTTCCGCTTGGGATTCTTTTGCCTTGTGAATTAGTTCCGTCCCATTCTGTGCTTTTAAGCCCGGTGGATTGATATTCGTCTACCAATATCTTTATTTCTCTGCCCAGGAGGTCGTAAATTGTAAGTTTAACATTTCCCGGTTGTGATACGGTATAGTTTATTTTTGTTGTACGAGTGAATGGATTTGGTTCATTTGGCTGTAAGGAAAATTTGTTTTCATCGAACCCCGATCCGTCTTTCGGTATACGGTATATTCTAACGGCGTTTCGTTCCAGTACATCCGTAAAAACTCCGTTATTTCCTGAAATTTCTCTTGCTTCTCTATCCTGTGGGGCATAAGCTACCTGAACAAAACCTTCTCCCTGGGGGATACCTTCATCGAAAGTTAAAGAGACCTCCCCTGTTACATAGTCCACAGTACCTGTGACTCCTTCAAAGGTGTATAGCCCTGTTACATTCCCGCCGCTATCGTCAAAACCATATTTTAAATTTCCAGGCAGATCTAAAGCTGCGGGATAAGACTTGCCGGTCCATCTATCATAAAGAGAATCGGGATTATTTACAGCTTCTATAACGGCGCTTACAATGAAACTTCCGGGTTCTATACTCCCTTCCGGTACAGTAAAGTTAAGTTCTGTTTGTCCTTCCGTGGCGTCTATGAGCAAATAATCCCAGCGGTATTTTTCTGATTCGTCATAAGCGAGGGAGGAGTTTATATCTGTGTTTAATTGGAATTCTATTGTTTCCGGCTCATAGACTTCATTCCATTCGCTTTCCGGTTCGCTGATGCGCGCGGCAAAAACGTAAACATTTGATTCATCTTCCCTGACCATAATATCCACACGGTTGCCTCTAGTTGTAGCATTATGAGTTACGACTCTGGATGATGGTTCGGATAGTATAATTGGAGTAAGCGCTTTAACCGCTTCATTGAATTCTCCCATAGCACTCATATTATCTGCGGGTGTGGGAGCAAAAAACTGAAAATAACAGATGAATTTCATTCCGTGGATAACAGCTCCCCACATTTGAGTACGTATATCGCCGGGTGTGGGACCCGCGTCCCAATCGGTTTCATAGCTTGTTCCCGACATACGCGCGTACGACGTAACGTCTTGAGTTTCTATAAACGTGCCTAAAGGTATAAGCCCGCCGAAGTTCCAGATGAAATTATCCAGATTTTCAAGCCATAGATCGATTACTCCGCGGTCGGAATAATCCAAAGATGAGTGTTCTTTATATTCGATAGGATAAGCGTCATGTCCTATAAAGTCACCCGTAAAGTACTTTTTTCCTCCGAATAAATGGGCGCTTCTCATGTAACTGTAAGCGTGTTCTCCTGAGAGAGGATTGTAACGAGGAAAGTAATCGTAGCCGTAATATGATTGATTTACTGGGTGGTGTGGGTCTGCTTGTTTTGTACGGTAATACCACCCTGCCAGTACTGTTGCAGGTACGCGCAGATATCTTCCACCCATGTTCGGCTCGTCGTCCCAATTCCATCCGAGAAGACCCGGTGAGTCTTTTGCCTGTTCTACGTAATCGACTATGTCGTTAGGGTCGGAATTTCGTGTATAGGGCGCGTCTAAAAATCCGTCCCATCGCATAGGTCCGGTGGACATCATTCCTGCCTCATTTCCGTTGCTTAAATAATCGATCCACGTGCTCGGGGTATGAGACGGATAATAACCCTCGGCATGAAGTAAATTCCCCAAACGTTTCCATAGAGGTATAGCAGAGGTGTTTAATATGCAGGGGCCTATGGGGAAAAAGAGCTCCTCGCCGTTCAGGATAAAAGCGTTGTTTTCGTTAATTCCGACTTCGGGTGCCCTGTTATAAGGTTTGGAAAATTTGTCACTTATTGTACTTACGATCGTTTCTCCATCTATTAACTCTGCGGTTAGAACATAGTTTCCCGAGGGAAGATCGGAGTTTACGAGTAAGAATTTTTGCAGACTATCTTCTGTAATACCAGTTAGTTCGTCGGAATATCCTCCTCCGTCTCTTTCTATTTTTAATTCTACCTGGGATGGAGTATAACTTTCAGGAACCATAGCATAAATATACTGAGCTGTACGGGCATGGAAAGGTGCGTGTAAGAGTTCGAATCCTTCGATGGGAGTAGTGCCGCTAACTGTGATTGTGGTTGAATCTTCCGCGAGAAGGGTACCTCGAGCAGGGGGGCTTGTGGACATATCGAATCGGGATACAGTGAGTTTTACCATAAATTCTCCTGGGTTCATAAAATAATGTATTGCGCATAAACCGGGGTCGAATGGGTTGCCATCTTCATCAGCATACAAAGCGTATCCGTCGTCGAAGTCCCATTCGCACTGAATGCTATCTCCGAATTGCTGTGAGTAATAAACCGCGTCAAAGTATATTTCTTCTCCTACTTCTACAGTATCGGACGGTAATACATTTATGTTTGTTTGTGAATATGCTTTTTTGATTATTCCGGTTATTATAAAAAATATTATTAGGAATAATTTAGATCTGATGAACATATTTTATCTCCTTATTTAATTATTGTATCGTTTTTGAAAAAATCATATTCTTGGAGTCGAAAGTAATGTTATCCTATAACCTATAATATGATAAGGGATAAGATTGGTTATGTCAAGATGAAAAAAGGTCTCAGTTGTCAGGTTATAGGTATTAGTTAGTTGTTGGATTGTGGTTTTGTTGAATGGATTTTCTAAAACAATCCAACAATCTCACTATCCCACCATCTAACATTTTTGTGTTTTTGTGTTTTTGTGTCTAATTTAATCCTTGACTTTTATACCCTTTTCAGTATTAATGAAAATACTATGAAAGTATTGGTTATAGGAGGTGGAGGAAGAGAGCATACTATAGGATGGAAACTGTCAAAGAGCAGTAAAGTATCTGAACTCTATTTTGCTCCGGGTAACGGGGGTACATCGGTTATAGGTGGAAATGTTAACTTGTCAAATCTTAAAGATACGCTCGATTTTGCAAAGAAAAAAGAAATAGACTTTACAGTTGTAGGCCCGGAACAACCTCTGGTTGATGGCGTGGTAGATTTGTTCGAAGCTGCGGGTTTAAAAATTTTCGGTCCTACAAAAGAAGCAGCACAACTCGAGGGTAGTAAAGCATTTTCTAAAGAAGTTATGGCGTCCGGAAATATTCCCACAGCTTCTTTCGAGATTTTTGATGATTGGGGTGCCGCAAAAAGATTTGTTGAAAAAATAGGCGAACGTTCGGTCGTTAAAGCAAGCGGTCTCGCGGCAGGCAAGGGTGTTATCGTCTGTAATAGTAAAAAAGAAGCGCTGGAGGCACTCGAGTCTATGATGGAGAAGAAAAAATTCGGAGAAGCAGGCAATACGGTAGTCATAGAAGAACTTTTAGTGGGTGAAGAAGTTTCTATTCTGGCTCTTGTTTCCGGGGATAAAATACTTTCTTTTCTTCCTTCTCAGGACCATAAAAGAGCGTATGATAATGATAAAGGACCGAATACGGGAGGTATGGGTGCCTATGCCCCCACACCTTTCTTGAGGAAAAATGAAATTCCGGAGATTAAAGAAAAAGTGTTCAAGCCGACAATTAAAGAGTTGGAAAAAAAAGGAATAGAATACAAAGGCGTTCTTTACGGCGGATTAATTATGACGAAAGAAGGTCCAAAAGTTCTCGAGTTTAATGTCAGATTCGGGGACCCTGAAACACAGGTTATTATTCCTCTGCTGGAAGATGATTTGCTGGAGCTTCTCTTAAAAGCAAACGATTATGATTTACCTGATGAGTTAAATTGCAGCAATGATTCCGCGCTTGCTGTCGTTATGGCTTCGAAGGGCTATCCCGGAAGTTACGAAAAAGGCTTCGAGATAAATATACCGGAGTTAGACTGTTCCGTTTTTCACGCGGGGACTAAGACAGAAGAAGGGCGTTTTTATACGAGCGGAGGAAGAGTTTTAGCGTGTGTCGGAGTTTCGAGTGATTTAATAAGCGCGAAAGAAAAGACATATCGTTGTGTCGAAAAAATCGAATGTTCTAATTTGTTTTACAGAAAAGATATAGGAGATAAAGGTATCAAATACCTGAAGCGGCAAGGCCGCTAAAAATCAAAATTTAAATATAAAATATCAAAATTACAAATCAAAGTTCAAAAATGAATAAAAAAAACAAAGAAACAACGAATTATGCGAATAGTGCAAATGTTTCTTTTGATAGCGAAGAGGAAATTTTGCATTTTAATTTGTCATTTTGCTTTTTAATTTTTAATATTTAAATTGCCGGAAAGAGGTTAGTAAAATTGAAAGATAAAATTTTAACAGTAGAAAAGATACGATAAAGACGAAGAGGTAACTATCTAATTTGGCTAATTTATTCGAAAGAGGAAAAGGTAGTCCTCCTTTATCATATCGCGTCAGACCGAAAAAATTAGATGATTTTATCGGACAGGAAGAAGTGGTGGGTAAAGGTTCTGTTCTTCGGAACTTTATAGAAACCGGGAATCTTCCTTCTTTGATTTTCTGGGGTCCTCCGGGTTGTG
>CAZVXD010000116.1:0-5635 GCA_964631335.1 uncultured bacterium | reverse complement strand
CAGTTCCAGTTTCGGGACAGTATCGTCGTTCAGGTGAAGATACCGAATCAACCTTGGTGAAAGGTGAAACGGTTCCACCTAATCCAGGACACTTACCATACTGGACACTTGTTGACCGAACACGTCACAAGAAATGAGTCAGGGCAGGGGTTATCCCCTGCTTTTTTCAATCATTTCTTCAACTTATAATTTTTACAATTCTAAATTTTCCCAATTATTAAAATTACTTTTTAATTCTTTTGATGGCTTGTCAAAATAAACCCATCTTCCTTTATAATTTCTCGAATCAGTATTAGCTACTATCCCCCCAAAAATATTTTTGCCTTTTTTATTTTCGCTTTGAATATATTTATACAATCCATCAGCCTTCGGACCAAAATCGCTTAAAAAAGTCCCGTGTGGATCAAATAAACCAATTCTTCCGTCTTTTAGTTTCACAATAAAATCTACATAAAATGGTTTTTCTTCGTCATTAGCATAAGGGATAGCAAAAAATGTCGCATCTCTGTCGCCATTTTTAAACCACCAGTCGACTTGATTATAATGGTTTTCTAGAAATTCAATGAATGCTTTTTCAGCAGTAGAGCCGTACTGAACATAAAAAGGTTGCATAATTGATTTTTTTCTTTTTTCTTCAATATAATTATCACCAAAAGTTAATTTTTCTGGAATGTTCCAATTATCAGAAAAACCCAACTCTTTCTCTCTTTTTACAACCTCTTCTTTATATGATTCTTTCGTCTTGTCCAAAACATTAATAAAATGTTTCTTATTTTTTTCCATCAAGACAATATCTTGTCCATCACCAAATTCCAGGCCTAACTCTTTTTCAAAAAATCTTAAAATTGCTTCCTTTGTATTATCGACTGACCTATCTTCTGGATAGAACGAAACTGGTCCACTTTGCAATCTTTCCCGCACAAAATAATCAAAATATCTCTGTAAATCGAACCCTGCTAATTTAATTGATTTATCGCCAAGAAATTTTTTACCTACCAATACATCAATATTGTCTGCCATGGCATCGGCTATAATTTTCATATCAATCTTTTTTGCTTTTATATCTATTTTCTTTTTTAAATTATATTTTTTTGCCTCACTGAGAAATACTTCAATAAAAAGAGGTTTTAATCTTGTTTTCTCTCGATGTCTAATAGAATAACAAGAAAGCAAATTAATGGGTTTGTAATTATTCTTTATTTTGCTGAAATAGGTAGTAATATAATTTCTTGCAATATCTTCCTCTATTTCTACATTTTCAATATTCGTAAAAACATAACCGTAATTTAAGGCTTCGTTCTCATAATGTCCTTTGTCCGGCTCTGGCATTCTCATAATTCTACCCACTGTCTGAATTGAAAAAATCGGGCTGTGCCATTCTCTAAACAAAACTAAAATCTGAGCTCTCGGACAATCCCAACCTAAAGCAATCGCCTGTTTAAAAATTAAAACTTCGATCTCGCTGTCTTGTTTTTCAACGTCTTCTTTGTTAACATGTTCGCCGGAAAGCCAGATTGCCAATTTATTGTTTCCTCTCTCTGTTGAAATATTGTATTTACTTTTTAAAATATTTATTACTCTCTCTTTTGCTCTATCCTCCAAACTGCCAATTTTATCCGGCAACTGAATTAAAATTAAAGGATTAATACTAACTTTTTCCTTTTGGTAAGCTTTTAATAGTTCTTCTTTCTTCTTAATCGCTTTATCAATAACTAATTCGTCGCTAGCAGCGCTTAACTCGCTTTTTATTTTATTGCCCTTTTTAATGTTTCTGCATCCGTCATTCAGGATAACCGCTTTTTTAATCATTCCTTGAGCTTTAACTTCCTCTACCTGGACATTAACATCATCATCTCCCTTCAGAATCGGCGTTGCAGATACTTCAATAGTTAAATCGGCATTTATAACGTCGCGTAATTTATTTGCCGCCTGTTCCCCCTTTTCGTCTCTTGCACCGGCAGCATAATGACTTTCATCAACGATTAAAATAATTTTTCTCCCTTCTTCTCTTGTTAACTCTAAAACTTTTGATAAATAAAATTCCTGCTCATTTTCTTTTACTATTGTGTTTTTATTTTCTTTATTAATACTTTCCCAGTTAAAAAACAAAATTTCATTTTCTCCAATTTTCCGGTCGCTTAAATCTTCGAAAAACTTACATTCCAGCGCACGGCTTTGTTCAAAATATTTCTCTAATTTTTCTTTACTTTGTTTATGGAGTTGTCTTGGAGCCGTCCAAATAAAGCCAAGTGATTGTTTAACTTCTCTATCGTCAACCAACCGCTTTAGAAACTCCGCCATCATTATTGTTTTACCTGAACCAGTCGGTGATTTAAAAACCAGTTTTTTACCGCCCGAATAAGCCAAAAGTTTTTTGGCCTTGTTTAGTAAATCGTCTATAGCATTTTCTTGGTAAATTTTTAATTGCATAGTTATGTCAATAAATTAACTATTTTCCCCTTGAAGTTTTTAACTTTTTCGTCATCTATTTTTTTATTCTGATAATGCCACATAACACTTAATGGTTTTTTGTAATTATCTTTTTCTTCTAGTATGCCTAAAAACTTCTCTAAATTATCCACGAAATAGTCAACTTTAAATGTAAATTCATTTTTATTACTCTCTAAAAATTCTTTTATCTTCTTATGATGGTCTTGATTTCTCTTGTTTTCGTCTCCATCAAAAAGAACAGAATGCTTGATACCTAATCCTTTAAATAAATTCATATATCTATGAATATTCTCTTTGCCAAGAGCATTTAAAATATAAACTTCTTTATTAGGTAATTGTATTTCTTCATTTTTCATCAAGTAATCTATTAAAATTTTCTCCGAGGCGCCTTCGCAAATTAGTACAAAATCCGCAAAAAAGGCGCAACATCTATCAGGATCTAACCATAAAGAATACCTTATTGCTTCTAAATCTAAATCTTTATCCTCTATTTTATCTCCCAAAATTTCTTTTAGATTCTTATTCACCATTAAAGTATTTTTCAATTCTAATTCCGTGATTTGATAAACTTTTGTTTCTCCCTTGTCTTTATATAGCTTTAAAATTGACGGTAAATTATCAATATTTCTGCTAACAAAATGGACCGAATGTGTAGAAATTAAAACCTGTTGGTTTTCTTCTCCCGAAAGTTTTTTCAAACTCTGGTTTAATATCTCTTGTTGAGTGGAGTGTAAGAACGCCTCTGGTTCCTCAAATAAAATTATTAAAAAATTAGAAAAAAACTCTTTTTTATCCTTTACAGCTTTCTTCTCTTGATATTTTGTGGATAATTTTATTAATGTATAGACCAAACGCCGCTGAAAACCCTCCCCAAACGATTCTATGGGTAATTTGTGGTCACCTAGAACTTCATCTTTAATATATGGTTCTATCAGATTCTTAGTGATATCTGCCACATCCAAATGGCGTATATCAAGATCCATTTTAATTTTCCTATCACTTATATCTTTATTTATATCGCTAATAAATCCGTCAAGGGAAAAACCATCTTTTGTTTTTTCTTGCTTAAATTTATCAGTAAAATCATCAAAAGTCTTGTTTAAAATACTA
The DNA here is from genome assembly GCA_964631335.1 of uncultured bacterium. Taxonomy (GTDB): domain Bacteria; phylum Hydrothermota; class UBA3072; order UBA3072; family UBA3072; genus JAFGHJ01. The sequence goes on along the minus strand of CAZVXD010000116.1, from coordinate 2,074 downwards.
AATGATTCACTACTACTAATAATTTTTTTAGAAATAAAATCTAAAATATTTCGCAGGTAAGAAGGCCCGCTAAGCTTCGTGTATTCAATAGTTTGACTTACGGCGGGTATATATAAAATATCACCTAATTTTCCTTTAGCAACATTTTTCCAGCCGTAGAAGAAATTATCTGATAGATTGCCATTTTCATAACCATAAATATTGCTCGATCCACTTTGGACCTTGGTGGGGTGTTTTAAATACTTTCTTACAACAAAAAAATTTTCGCTATCGTTTTTTTGCTGATATTCTTTCTTTAAATTATTAAACTCGTCATTGGCAAGTAAAAATTTAATTTCAATCCAACTCTCTTCGTCGTCAACGGGAAATTTAGGCCAATCTTTTTCTTCATTAAATTTCGTGTCATCCCAAAAAGTTCTCAGTGTGTCAATCACATTCGACTTTCCAGAATCATTTGCCCCAACTAATAAAGAATGGTTTGCTAAATCAAAAGCTTGGTGTTTAATAGAACGGAAATTATGTATGGTAATCGTTTCTATCTTCATATTATTTAAAAATCCTCCTATACACCCTCAAAATCGCTTCGGGGATAGGAGATAATTTTACTTTTTGTTTTACATTTTTAAATTCATCGTCGAAAGTTTCATCACCTAAAGAGAAAATATAGACGCTGAATTTTCCCTTAATGTCTTTAATCACTTTTTTGAAAGATGGAATTACCGCTTGGTCAAAAATTATGCCGGTATAATGATTGGTATTTTTGAAAATCTTAAAATTCTTTTGGTCCAAAACTTTTTCAAAAGTTCCTTCTTTTACACAAAGCATTTCTGTCGCTTCGACAGTAAGTTTCGTTTTGTTTTTGTCTGTTGGTTCGGCATTAACAAAAGCGGTTCTAAGGTATTTTAAGTTGCCGCCTAAACCTTCCACTTTTCCGCCTTTTAAGTTTTTATACCCTTCAATAACTTTTTTAATTCTTGGGTAACAAATATCCTCGGCAATTCTAAAGCCGTCGCCATTATTATTTTCATTGTTGGTACACAAGATAAATTTTCTATTACCGTAATCTTCTTTATTCATCTCTAAAACTACATGTCCCGTAGTACCCGAGCCCGCGAAAAAATCTAACACTACAGAATTTTTATTGGTAGTAAAAGAAAACAACATTTTTAATAGATCAATCGGTTTTGGATTATTAAATTTGTTTTTTCCTATAATGTCTCCAAGTAATTTTGAAGCATATCTTCCATCTTCATAATATACGCTGTTTAGATTTTGAGTGGCTGTAGTAAGATATTTTTTGTAACAAACCACATATTCATGTGTTGGGCCAAAATGAATTTCATTATTTATTAATCTCCTTTTCATCTCATCTACACGGGGGGAATATCCACCGGTAGGCGGTTTGCATATTTTACCAGTGACAGGATGTATTACAAAATCATGTTTAGGACCACTCCGCTGCGGATCGCTTATATCGGCTGCGAAATAAACGCCCTTATCATCAACATATTTATAATGCGCCACTGGCTTTAACCCAGGTATCTCTTTAATCCTTTTTCTGAGTTCTTTCTGGATTCTTGGTAAATCAATATTATATATATTTTTTAATTTTTTGTACTCAGTTTGAAGAAGATCAGCGGCTGGCTTCCTAATTCTCCACCTATTTTGGTGCAAATTTTTATTTTTGGCGTAGCATAAAATGTACTCATGATTAATTGCAACTAATTTTGGGTCATTCTTTTGAGTTGTTTGCCAAATGATTTGGGAAATAAAATTTTCTCCTCGAAACAAATCAGGATTATCCATTAGCAACTTTAATTGCGCCACTTCGTTATCATCAATTGAAATAAAAATCACCCCGGTATCTTTCAATAAATTTTTTGCCAGCTTCAATCTTTTTTCCATAAAAGAAAGCCATTTTGAGTGTCGATAGGCGTCTTCTTTATCAATGTAATGGTCGTTGAAAATAAAATCTTTATTGCCCGTGTTATAAGGCGGATCAATATAAATGACATCAACTTTTTTTGCGTGAGTATAATTCAAAACTGAAAGTGCATGATAATTGTCGCCTTCA
>CAZVXD010000115.1:0-5661 GCA_964631335.1 uncultured bacterium | reverse complement strand
CTTGTCAAAAGCGGAAAAATACGTATTATTTATAAAATGAAAAATCTCAAGGAACAGGCATCTTCTCTTCTAAAAAACAACATAAAAAAAGGATACAGTAAAAATTTTAAGAGGGACTTTTTCTACCTCTCTCCGGATTCGGTTCACTTTCACCAGTGGTTCTGGGATTCATGTTTCCACATAATAGTAATGTCGAAACTCGACCCCGAAATAGCGAAAAAAGAATTTGAAACCCTGATCTCGGTCCAGCAGAAAGACGGTTTTATACCTCATATAATTTTCTGGAAATGGCGCCTGAGAGACCGTTTTCAGAAATGGTGGCAGAAGGAAGTCAACTCGAGAAAAACCAATCTCTTTACAGCCGAGATTCAGCCTCCGGTTATAGGTCTCTCACTTCGCGCAATTTATAAAGCCACAGGAGACCTCGAATTTGTTAAAATGAATATAGAAAAAGTTGAACAATATTATCTTTACCTTAAGGAAAAAAGAGACCCTGATTACGACGGACTGATTTCGATAATCACTCCCATGGAATCCGGAATGGACCTTTGCCCCCACTACGACATTCCGTTCGGCAACACAAACCACGACCCTTATGAAACAAAAAAACACATAACCGAAATACTGACCCGGTACAAAGAATGGAGCTGGGACCTGGATAAAATTTTCGATTCGTCTCTTTTCGATGTCGAAGATATATCTTTCAATTCTATTTACTGCCTCGGTTTATACGCGCTGGCGGAGCTGTACGGTGAGCTTGACAAAAACAAACAGCAGGAAATAGAGAAATGGGCAGACGGTGTCAAAGAAGCTATGATAGAAAAATGCTGGTTCGACGAACAGCAAATATATTTCAGTTTATTTCACAGGGAAGGTTCGGAAACCCCCATGAAAATCAAAACAATTTCTTCGCTTTTTCCGTTGACTCTACCCATACCGGAATCCCATATAAAAGCTTTAACCAATCATCTGCAAAGCGAAAAAGAATTCTGGAGCCATTATCCTATAACCAGTGTAGCTATGGATGAACCATCATTCGGACCTTTAACCGATACCCGTCTTATATGGAGGGGAACGACCTGGATTAATACAAACTGGTTTCTGGCAAATGGTCTGGAAAAATTGGGCTATACCGCGCTGGCGAAAAAAATCGCCAGGAAAACACTCGAACCAATAGTAAAATTCGGATTTCACGAATACTACGATCCTTTCGACGGACACCCGGGTAAAGCGATGAGAAATTTCGGGTGGTCCACTCTGGCAATCGATTTAATAGACCTATTGAATAGAAACTGAGTATGATTCGGTTACTCCGAATCAGTTGAGTAGCTAATTGTTAAATAGTTAAATAGGAGCAATAAAAAATCTTGTGATAATCTGTGCAATCTGTGGCCATTATTACGGGTATAGTATTTAGGGTTTAGGGTATAGCAAAAAAAATCTCTGCGGTCTTTGTGTCTCTGCGGTGAGTTTTCTTGTGATAATCTGTGGCAAAACTCTGCTTTCGGCTTACCGCTTACGGCTGACGGCAAAAAACAATTCGTGTAATTCGTGCTATTCGTTGTTGCTCTTAGTTTTGGTGGGGTTGAGTGTTTTAGAAAACAAAATATAAATTTTCGTTGTTTCTTTGTGATCTTTGTGGGCTTTGTGGTTCAAAATTGGGGTTGTGGGTGGTTTAGATATACGAAATTTTACCTTTTTTCCGTGAGGGGGTAGTTTCCCCTTCTTCCTGTTCCACTAACGGTTCTTCCTTTTTCCCGCCGCCGGACACTACCGAATCCCAGAGGTCGGCGCCTTCTTCCGAAAGAGCTTCTCCGAAATGTAAAGACATCTCTTCCTCGACTTCTTCTCCCGCCATTTTCTTATTAATAATTTTAATTTTTTCTTTCACATCCGCGAAGTCACGATCTATTTTTATTACTTTTCTATACTGTTCGACCGCTTCTCCATAAGATCCCTGCTTGGCGTATAAATTACCGAGATGATAGTAAAACGCCGTCTTTTGATCCTCTCTAAAATTATTATTGTTTATAACCAAATTATAAATATCTTTCGCCCTGTCTTTTTCATCCTGAAGTTCATGACAGATTCCAAGCATCTCGAGAGACTTTAATCTCCAGGATTTTTCCTTCATTGCTTTCTTAAATTCTTCTATAGCTTCTTCAATAAGATCCATTTCTTTGTATGTTATACCGAGATCAAAATGCGCGGCATAATCCGTAATATCCAGTTCTTCCTTTGCTTTATTTTTAAACTCCGCCAGCAGAGTTTCAAGCGAAGGAGCCTTAACGTCTAACACGGCTTCTTCTTCCAATTTCAATTGCTCGCTGACTTCTTCTTCGAACATTCCTTCAAAATCAGGACCTTCTCCCGTCCCGACTTTTTCCGCCGCTTTCTTTTTCTTTTTACCCCGAATCTTTACGAGTACAGAAGAAGTCGGGTCCAGATTCTCAATTTTATCCAGAATTTTCTCTGCCTCAGAATCGGCTTTCTTAGCTTTCAAACACTCATACAGAGAAAAATACGCGTCTATTGCTTTTTCAGTATCGTTTAACTTTAAAGCGCTCTGAATCATTTTCTGACGGTACATTATGTTTGATGCCTGTAAATTTGCTATCTTATTAAATATTTCGTACGCTTCACTGTAATTCTTTTTACTAAAATTAGCTTCAGCCGCTTTAAGATAATATTCTACCGACTCTTCGACCGAACCGACAGATTCATAAAGTTCAGCAAGGTTAAGCCAATCCTCCCATCCCGAAACCGAGACTTCTATATCCTCTTCATGAGATTCCGGCAATTCCTCGAAAAATCTTATTTCTTCCGTTTCCTTTTTCTTGACTTCCTCTTCTTCTTCCTCCTCCGCTGCCTCTTCTTCTCCCTCTCCCAAATCAAATAATTTCTCCGTACTCTTACTCTCAAAAAGACTATCGCCGGACCCGGCTTCTTCCTCCACCTCCTCCGCCACTTCTTCAACCGCTTCAAGGAGTTCTATCCCTTCCTGCTCGAACTCTACAACCAGCTCTTCAGGAACTTTATGTTCTTTTACCTCTGTTTCTGTCTTTTTTTCCTGCTCTTCCGCCTCCGCCTCTACCTTTACATCTTTACCGGCTTTAGGAGCGAGAGTCGCGATTCGTTTTTCCACTTCTTCCACTTCCTCTACCCTTCCCTGTTCTTTATAGATGCCTTTTATCTCCTCCAATTCCGTAATCGCTTCATCAAATTTCTTCTGGTTTTCGCAGATTTCCGCGAGTTTCAACCGGATTCCCAGTTTCTTTGGGGTTATATTTACAACCTTTCTCAGATTTTCGAGAACTCCGGCTATATCGCCTTCTTTTCCATACAACTCAGCCAGTTCCTCGTAGGCGCTCACGGCATCTCCCAAAAGACCCTGCTTCTCATAAAAGAAAGCCATTTCGTGCTTTACGAGCAATTCGTCTTCTCCGAACCTGAGCAGCATTTGAGCTATAGCGGTAGCGTTCTGGTAATACTCGGCTTCTCTATATTTCTCCAGAGCCTTCCAGTAAAACTCTACCGATTTCCTCTTATTTCCAACCCTATTATAGAGGCTGCCTAATTCTTTTAAATTATTAGCATCATCAGGCTCTAAATTATAAATTTTTTCAAGACAATCGATTGCTCTTTGATTATCTCCCTGAATTTTTGCTTTATTTGCTTCGTTTTTTAAAGCGGTAACTTCATTGCCCTTTATCATTTTCTTCTTTCTTTAAATCCCTATCGAACATTAGTTCCTGACCTACTCTTTTTATTACCGATTCCTCCACGACCTTTTTCTTAAGTAACGCTCCCTCCAGAAGAGCGTTATCACAAATCACATTAATCAAACGGGGAATTCCTGAGGTAAAATCATAAATAAGCTTAAGCGATTCGTCATTGAATATGGTTCCTGTGGCTCCGGCCTGCTCTAACCTGTAATTCACATATTCCCTGGTAGAAGTTAGAGTAAGAGGAGGAAGACTGACGACCGTCGAGACTCTCTGTCTTAAAGAAGTATTATCCTTTATTTTCTGATACATATCCCCCATCCCGCTCAGAATAATTGTTACCAGACGATAACCTTCAAGTTCTAAATTCAAAAAACCTCTTATCTCTTCCATTACCTCCGGATTTGTAATATTGTTGGCTTCATCGATGAGTACTACTGTTTTTTTGTTAGATTTTTGCCGGCGTTCAAGTTCACCTATTAATTCTAATTTCATCTCGGTTCTGCCTTTGGAATCGAATCTCATCCCGAATAATTCTCCCAGTTTTTTATCGAACCAAATAGCGGAGAAATCAGGCTGAGTAAGCGTCATCAGGCTAACAGAATATTTTTCTTCTTCGAGATCGGCAAGAATTTTTCTTATAATAGTTGTTTTCCCGCAGCCGATGCTGCCTGTCAGCAAACCCAACGCTCTGTTCTTTTTTATAACATGTAATAATTTAACCAGCGCCCTTGTATGCTCGGGACCGCTGTAAAACAAGTTCGGGTCGGGAATATCTCCGAAAGGCTCTTTTTTTAATCCGTAAAAAGCTTCATAATTCATCTGTTTTTCTCCTATAGGAAAACAATTTTCTTCTCCTCAAAATCATCTCTCCCCTGATCTCTTTTACCAATTTTGACTTCCGGTATTTTTTTCTCTACTTCCTTAACTTCCGCTTTATCCGCTCCCAAGAGTTCTTTAACATCCTTAAAATCCGGATTAATACCATAAATCTCCTTCAAAACATCTTCGCCAACCTTTACCTTGCCCGAATTTTTAAAAGCCTCATATATAGAATATAACTCTTCTAATTTCTCTTCTCCTTCCAATTCTCTCGCCAAATCGAGCGAATCCCCTAAAGAACCTTTCTCCCGCAACAAAGCTACCAGCAATCTCTTACAATTATGCAGACTATTCAATTCTAAAATTCGCCTATAGTTAGCCTCCGCTTCCGCGAGCATATTTTCAACGTGGAATTCTTTTCCGAGCGCGTACCGCAAATCGATTTCATCTTTTGGGGCTCCGGGTTTAAAAGCTTTTAATCCCGCGAGAATATCACCTTTTGTATCTTTGTATTCGAGTCCCTCAACCTGCGTGTCTCCGGGATATCTTTCCTTCAAGGTTTTTAAAATTTGAAGCGCGGACTCCTTATTGCCAAGAAACGAATAATACTCGAAAGCTTTTATGTAATTATCTTTTGCCTCGTCAGGAGAACCTATCTCCCAGAGCAGTTCACCCATTTCCAGGAAAGAATCCGCATCGAATTCTCCCTCTATTTCAACCTCTTCCGGACTGATGATTTTTCTTATCCCTTCCGGCAAATCTCTTACATTCGCTATAAGCTCTCCTACCTTGCCGCCTTTTTTTAGAAATTCTTCAGTATATTTTTTAACTTCTCCGTAAAAACCTAATCCCGAATACCCTTTTATAATTTTAGTTAGATCTTCCAGACTATTACTCTCTTTAAAACCCTTCACTGCCTTAACTATTAAGTTAACGTTTTCTTCTCTCAAAAATAGCCTCCTAAAACGCTTTCTTTATTAAAATAAATAACTTACGCTAAAAAGTCAAGTGTTATCGGATTCTACAATAGCTCTAAACTGACAATAAATATTTTTAACGCAAAACATATGAAATATATAATAAATTTACGATTGGAATGAAAAAATCAAATATC
>CAZVXD010000114.1:0-5758 GCA_964631335.1 uncultured bacterium | reverse complement strand
GCAGGCGAAGCGGACAATCCGAGTCTCTCCGGAAGCCATCAGGAACTGTGGTATATTCTCGAAGCGGGGCTCGGCTCATCCAACGGTACTGTTACAGTTGCCTGCAGTGGAGGGGATGCCGGATGGGCGACACACGTTCTTGTCTATTACGGCGTCGATCAATCGGCACCTTACGATTTAGAAATCGAAGAGACTGTAACAAACGGGACTACGATTTCGGTAGAAAACGTTAGTTCTTCGGATGGTTCGGTTGTAATATTTGGCGCCGCTCAGGGATTAGGTGGACTGACTCCAGGCTGGACATCCCCGCTTTCGGTACGCACAAATGGTCCCGACCCGAGCGCGGCAGACCTCGCGACGGCAAGTGGCGTTGAAACTAGCGGACAAACCGATAAAACCTATGTCTGTACCTGGAGTGGGATTTTCAACCGTGGAACCGGCATCGTGGCTGTTTGGGAACCGGCTGAAGTAAGCGAGGGGACTCTTACCTCCCATCCCATCGCGTACGGGGATCTATTGGTCGAAGGTTCAGGTAGGAGCGACTGGGACGGCGCTAAATGGACAAAATCCTCCGCCGATGATTCCATCGGAATGCAGATTCAGTATCTCCACGGCGGCAGCTGGGATCCGATACCGGATGGTGATTTGCCGGGCAATTCCGATTACTTTTTCCAGATGAGTAACGATTTCTGTAACATCGATCTCTCGGGGTTAAACCCGGCAACGTATGATACCTTGAGACTGGTAGTAAAATTTATATCTTACGTCACCGTTCCCAATCCGACTCTCATTATGTGGGCGTTGGGGCAGACCGGTGGTGTAACGGCGGTACCTCTACCGGACGACGAATTGAAATTCGCTCTATGCTTGCAGAGCCCAAATGTCCTTGTTCGCGGGACAGAAATTGAGATAAAATATCAGTTGCCCGGGGAAGAGAAGGTCGCCCTCGGTGTGTTCGACATTCTGGGAAGAGAAGTAGCATCACTCGTAGATAGTAGAAAATCCCGGGGCGCTTATAGTGTTACATGGCAGGGAAAAAATAGTTACAATAAGCCTTTAGCTTGCGGTGTTTACTTCCTCAAGATGGAAGCGGGTGAATTTCGCGATATTAAAAAATTGGTATTTTTACGCTGATTAAAGTAAAAAGACTCAATCGTCCCGGAAATGCTAACTCGAATCTAACAGATAGTATTTTTATTCCGCGGTACGATTTAAAAAGGCTTGAATTTTGAAGGAAATTTGGTTGCTGTAAAACAATGAACAAATCGATAAAGTTTCTATCTGTAATTATATGCCAGCTGGTGGGTTTATTGCTATTGGGATTTTATTCCCCGGCTTTTACTCCGGAGGGAAATACATCGTCCCGGGATCCCTATTCTGATAGGATAATTAAAAGGGCTTTTAAAAGTATAGACTATAACAGAGAAAATATCTTTATTTATAATTATAAGACTTTTACTGGAAATTGTGCAGCCCTCGGAGAATCGACTCTGAGGCAGATCGATTGTTCCCCTTATATTGTAATAACCGCCGATTCTCTAAAAGAAGCCTTTCAGCCGTTAGTCCACTGGATAACGAGAAAGGGAATAAGAGCGACCGTTGTTTCAGTCGAGAATATACTCGAGCATTATTCAGGTGATCCTGTATCCGAAATCTATGATTCCGCGGGCGCGATCCGGGGATTTTTAATAGATAAATATCCCCAGGGACTGCAATGGGTTTTGCTCGGCGGAGACGAAGAAATTGTGCCTGTGCGATACGGGTTCGCGTCGGGTGATAATGAAGTGGATAAGGCACCTCCTTCGGACCTCTATTACTCGGATTTAAATGGAAATTGGAATGTCGATGGGGACGAATTTTATGGGGAATTTGTTGATGATTCGGTCGAACCTTATCCTGAATTATTTGTTGGTCGTGTTCCGTGTAATAAAAGGATCGAGGCGGATAATTGGGTAAGGAAGGTGTTAAGTTATGAGATAAATCCCGGTGATGGCGATCCTTCTTACCTTTCAAGAGTTTTCTGGACCGGAGCCGACGAATTGCGAACAGCGCCCGGTTACATCATCGAATATGGTTCATTCCCTTCTTCCTTTACGCACGATACCACGATGCTTGAATGTGAAGACGGCATTCACCCGAGAGGCAGTGAGGTTATCGAAAGAATGAAAAATGCCTATGGCTGGTTCAATTTTTACGGACATGGCCAGCTTGATAATCTGGTTGTTTCCTGTCCGGGCGGGAACCACCCGTCTCTTGATAGAGATTTTTTGGTGAGTCTGGATACCTGCGACGCTTATTTTCACGCTAATCACTGGGGTAATAATGTAGAGCCCGGTAATGGGATCGACTCACTGGTGACTAAAGACCATTACGGAATAATGTATGTTTCTTCCTGCTATCAGGCTGCATATGATCACGAACATTTTGCTTTATTTGGTAATTATCATGGACCGTCGATGGCAGAGGCTTTTACTCTTCTCCCTGAAAGAGGAGGGGTGGCTTTCCTTGGTTTTACTCGAGCTATAGAGTTTTCTACAAATTTGCATTTTGATTTGTTGGATATAGTTTTTAATGACAGCATTACAAATATAGGAGTCGCGGAAGCGTTGGCGAGAGTTAGTAACTACTCTCATAAAACCAGGCTTTCTCACACGTTATTCGGCGATCCATTGATGCCTATCTGGACCGATATTCCGGATACCCTGACCGTCCTTTTTCGGAAAGTTATACCCCCTGAGCCGCTGTCCCTTGTGATATCTGTAAAGGAGGGTGAAAATCCTGTAAAGGACGCGTACGTATGTTTATGGAAAGGAGATGAAGTTTATGAAACCGGGTTTACCGACTTCGAGGGTTCATCCTTACTGCGAATAAGCCCTCAAACAGAGGGAATAATGCTTCTAACTGTTACAAAAAGTAATTTTATAACCTATCTCGATACATTGTATGTGGATTCTCCTACTGCTTCCGTTCCTATAAAGGAGGATGCTGATATACCGGGCTGCGTGATAGATAGAGACATTTCTACGGGTAAATTAAATTTTACCTTTTATCTCCCCCGGGAAGAAAGAATAAAACTCGAAATATTTAACATTACCGGTAGGAAAGTTGTAGAATTGGCGGATAAAAAATATAAGGAAGGTTATTATTCCATTTGCTGGGATACCGGGAGTTCGAAAGGGGATAATGTGGCTAACGGAATATATTTCTATCGTTTCTATTACAAAGACCGGATACTATCCGATAAATTCTTAATTCTGAGATAGTGAAGTAAGCCGTAACGCCTCTACTTCTTTACCAGGGCGTTTCTCAGATTGTTTTCACAAAAAGAATGATCGAAATTTTTTATAATCTTTCTTGAGTTTTTACCCATTTCCGCGATACTTGCCGGATTCGCGAGAAATCTTTCGATATAAGAGGCAAGTCGACCCGAATCATCATTTTTAAAACAAAATCCATTCTTACCTTCTTTTAGAAGGTCTTGTCGGGATCCTACTTTATCAGAAAGAATAATAGGAAGAGCTGAAGCCATTGCTTCTGTTACTGTAACTCCCCAGAATTCATTTAGAGAGGGCAGTACGAAGATATCCGCTATCGCGTAGTAAAGAGGAAGTTCCTTATTTTCTACAAATCCCTCAAAACGAACATTCTCTATTTTTTCTTTACTTTTGAAATATTCTAAATCGTCTCTTAATTTACCGTCTCCGACTATTAAAAGAGTTAGATTGTCGTAGTTGTTTTTAATTTCTTTGAAAGCTCTGAGAAGTGTAAATAGCCCCTTTTCTTCCGCTAAACGTCCTACGTATAGGATTATATATTTACTGTTTATACCCAGTTCTTTTTTTATTTTATTCTTCTTTTTCCTGTATTTATTCGATTCGGTAATAAAAAAATCAATATTCGGGGTATTTGGAAAGTAGAATATATCTTTTGCTTTTGCTCCGTAACGGATAAGATATTCCGCCTGAAGTTTTCCCAGCGGAAGTAAAAAGTCGGCGTTTTTAATAATAAACGAAAGAAGAATTTTTTTAAGTAAAATTTTCCATAAGGTTCTTCGATTCAGAAGATGACTCTCCGAAATTATTGTGTATGGAACAGAATGAATAAGAGACCAGAGAATGGCGAAAAGCATCGTAATATGATAATATCCTCCTACCGCGACGTAATCGAAGTTCCCTTCGGAAAGTTTTCTCCATATACAGGGATTATATTTCATCTTTGTTTTAAGAAAAGGAATCTTTATTAAGCTTCCCGGAAGTATTTCGGAGAACGGGGAACTCTTTCCCAATTTTAGCTTTCCTCCTCTGTTGGGATTCGCTTTCATGCAGTAGAAAACGGTGGGTTTTATATCACTGCTTTTATTCAGTTTTTCGAAGAACGAAATTCTATATGGGTCAACTTCCTCATGTATAAAGGCAATACGTTTTACCATTTGTAATGTGGACTACTTACTTCTTTCAACATCTTTGCATATTTATCTACGGAGTAATCGACGGTATAATGTTCCTCAAAATGCTTCCGGGCTTTCTTGCCCATTTTCTTTAACTCTTGCCTGTTGTCAAGGAAGAACTTCAAGTGATTTACCACCTTATAAACATCTCCCTGTTTAACTATAAAACCGCAATTACAGTGTCTAATCGTGTCAGCTATGTCTGAGTTTTCATTCACCAGAGCGAGTATTGCCCTGCCGCTTGCAAGAAAGCTGTAGAACTTACTGGAAGAGCATAGTCCATTTACTCTTTTATCTTCCGATACTACGGAAATATCTGCGCAGGTTAAAGTCTCGGGGAGTTTGTCAAACGGCTGATAAGGATGGAAGTCGACATTCTTTAAATCTTTATCCCTGACAAGTTTCTTCAATTTTTCCTTTTGGGCTCCGTTACCTATAAAGACGAATCTTACAGGTGATTTTTGAACTTTTTCTGCAGCGTAAATTATAGTATCTAAATCATTATATAATCCGAAATTTCCGGAATATAGAACGGTCAAAACCTTATCATAGCCGTGTTTCTTTGCGAAAGAATTATCTCCTTTTTTGAGAGGTTTTATGAAGTCCGGGTTTTCCCAGTTAGGTATTACTTCGATTTTAGATTTAAAAGAGTCTTCGTTAGAATTATTTATTATCGTTTGCATCATCTGGTTGCCAATAATAATAATCCTGGAAGCTTTTTGATAAAGTACATCGTTTAAACTTTTCCATAGCTTTACAAGAAATCCGTTTTCGCTCGCCGCTCCGAGTGCTACTGCAATATCGGGATAGATATCATATATTATGGGAATAAATCGCTGACCTTTTACGATATTCAGAAATAATCCGACAAAAGGTAAAATCGGAGGGTTGGTTACAATAAGCAAAATATCCTTATTGCTTTTTAGAGACAAACTAAGAAGTAGATGGAATGAAAACGAGAACCAGTTAATTACTCTAAATAATAAATTTTCTTTATCTAATTGAATACAGGGCAGTCGGTTTATTTTAACGCCATTATGAATCTTTTTACCTGGTAGCTTCACCTTGTTTGTCTTCTGTTTGGTTCGATGGGTGTAGACTTCGACGTTAAATCCTTTTTTACTCAGCTCGCTTGCAAGTTGAGCCATTAATTTCCCTGTGGCTGTCGGTTCTGGATAGAAATATTCCGATAGTATTTTTATTGATTTTTTCATATAAAAAGTTCAGTCCGGCACCTTGAGGGTCGTTTTTTCATTCTGTTACCCTATTATTTATCATAAGCGAAACGCCCAATTTGTCAATATTTGACTC
>CAZVXD010000113.1:0-5767 GCA_964631335.1 uncultured bacterium | reverse complement strand
AACGAAAATATTTACCCAGAGCTTTAGCGAAATCTTTACCCTTGCCGCTTATCGCAATATCGATATCGTCCACTTCAAAACCGAGAAGAAGATCTCTGAGCATTCCTCCCACAATATAAACTTTTTTATTAGCCTTCTCGGCATAATCCTTTATCTTTTTTAAAGGTTTGATTTTTCTGAGAAGACTTTCAAAGTTCTGTTTTTTTATCATTTTATCTTCCTCGAATGTTGAACCACAAAGGGCACAAAGTTTTTAATTGTTTATTAATAATGTTTCTCTTGTTCATTATATCGTTATATCTTTTTCGTTTTTTCCGTTTCCCCTGTTTAAAAATTTCCCCACAGGTTCTGAGGCACAAACCAACAAAACGCCCAGAAAAAAAATCCACCCGAAAATATTACCCATCCGCGTATAAACGGTTCGGCAATCTAAAAGAGGAACTTCACACACAATATAATCAGTCGTAAAAATCCGGGTTTTTTTCAAAATTCTACCGTAAGGGTCCGTTATCAAAGAAACCCCCGTGTTAGCCGATCTTACAACAGCTCTCCTGAAAATTATCGACTGAAAAGCAGCCATCTGAGCGTGCTGGTAAGGGCCGTTTGTCCTGCCGAACCAGCCATCTTCGGTAATATTCACAAGCATTTTAGCTCCGTTTTTCACATATTTTCTTATAAGCTGGGGAAAAATAGCTTCATAACAGATATAAACCGAAAAAGCTAAATCCCCAAATTTAAAAACCGTAAAATCTTCACCCGCTGTATACTGCCCCTGCCCCAGATCGACTTCTTTTAATTTTGGAATTATATCATCGAAGGGCAGCCGTTCAACAAAGGGAACAAGAAAAATCTTTTTATAAATTCCCTCGATGCCGGATGAATCTATCGCTGCTGCCGCGTTATAATAAATATATTCTCCTTCTTTCTTTTCGTAATCGGGCATTCCGGTAATTATAAGAGCTCTTTTTTCTTTCGCAAGGCTGCTGAACAAAAGCTCGGAACTACTGTCCTTGGAAACGGAAAAAGGAGAAGCCGTTTCCGGCAACACATACAAATCGGCATTCGGCGCTTCTTGAATAAGATTTTTTATCCTGAGAAGTCTTTCAAAACTACTCTCTCTTTTATCGGACGGCAGTACATTAGGTTGTATTACTCCAACGGTCGCGTACTCATCGGCGGATATATTTCTTCTTAGCATTCCTTCCGAATGCAAAAATGGAATTCCAATAAAAGAAAAGAATAAAATCAGGTAAATTTTTCCGTGATTTTTTTTACCTCTAAAGCTTTTAAAAAACAAATATATAAAAACGTTTAAAGCTAAAACCCATAAAGTAACCAGCGGTAATCCTCCTATAGACGCAAATTGAATAAGATGAATTAAACGGCTCTGAGAAAAACCCACCGAACCCCAGGTAAAACCCCATACAGAGGAAAGACTACGAATAAACTCCAGCCCGGCGAAAACGATAGGAAACAGATAAACCCGATTTCCTTTATTTAATCTATCAAATAGAATACCCGAAAAACCGAAGAATAAAGAAAGATATATAATTAGAATAAAAGCGCCGAGAACCACAAGCGGAACAAAAGTCCCCTCTACCACATCCGATAAGGCGACCCAGTAGAGAAGTGTTGAGAAAAAAGCAAGACCCATAATAAAACCCTTCAGGAAAGGCTTCTTACCATCGCTTAGAGAATAAAACAGAGGTATAAAAGCAACCCAGGCAAGAAGGGAAAGATTATACGGAGCAAAAGAAAGAGTCAGACAAAAGCCACCCAAAACTGGTAGAATATAATTACCAACCGGTTTTTTAAAGTATTTGGAAAAATTCAACATTATTTAGAAAAAAACTCAATCGAGATGAATTTCTTTCTTTTCCTCCGCCGATCTGTAAGCCGCGTCTATTATTCTGGCAATTTTATAAGCATCTTTCCAGGTGTTTTCCTTCAAATTTTTCTCCCGGATAGCATCGACAAAATAAGATATAAGATCCCGGTATGAAGCTTTTACCGGATGTTTCGGAACGTCTATGGGAGTAATATCTTTTACTTTTTTATCCTCCAATTTTTTTATCTTCAGGGGATTTAAAAGTCCCACTCCGTCACTTCCGTAAAGGTTAAAATAAGTAAAATCTTTCTCAAAAAGGAGCGTCCATCCTACTTCGAGCAAAAGATATCTCCCATCATTGTAGCGCAAGAATATGATTCCTGAATCTTCAATTTTATCGGTGGTATGAAATCCCGCCACGACCGAAGAAACATCAGAGCCGAAAAGATGAGTTACATAACCCAGAATCTGAACTCCTAAGGTCATTATAGCTCCTCCGCCGGATTTCAATGGATCTCTTCTCCACCCATCGAGATGTTCTTCATGCAGAGATTTCAGCCAGCCCGCCTTGGCGAAAGAAAGCCTGCCCAATTCTCCGCTAAAAACAAGCTCTTTTAATATCCCGACATCCGGCCTAAACCTTCCGTTGAAAGCGGGCATCAATATCAGTTTAGAAGAATCCACAACCTCTCCCAGACGATTCACTTCCTTCGCGTCCAATCCAAGCGGCATCTCACATAAAACATTTTTCCCGTACTCGAGCGCTGAAATAGCCATGGGCGTATGCAAATAATTAGGGGTGGCGATAATCACCGTGTCGATTTCCGAATCCTGCAGCATTTTCTCGTAATCGGTGAAGATCTTTTCTACTTTATACATCCTGGAAATAATATCCACTTTTTCACTGTTCGACTCACAAACAGCTTCGAGAACGAGATCCTTTCTCTCCGCGATTACCGGCAAATAACCGATCTGAGCAACCGCCCCCGCTCCCACCAAACCTATTTTTAATTTATTATTCATTTTTTTCCTCTATAAATATTTTCCCTTCCTTTATTTTTAATTTGTCTTTAGCAAAAAGATCTATTGCTTCCGAATAAATTCTGTGTTCTTCTTTTAAAATCCTGTCCGATAAAATCTCCTCGGTATCATCCTGATAAACCGGGACTACAGACTGCAGAATTACAGGACCTCCGTCCACATCTCCGGTAACAAAATGAACGGTTGCCCCGGCAAAACGGACCCCGTAATCCAGAGCCTGCTTCTGCGCGTGAAGTCCCTTGAAAGACGGCAAAAGAGAAGGATGAATGTTAATCATCTTCCATTTGAACTCTGATATAATTTTTTCTTTTACTATTCTCATAAACCCCGCCAGACAAACAAGATCGACTTTATGCTTTTTTAAAGCATTAATATAATTATCTTCGGCACTGCCTTTTAACACCGGTCTTTCGTTTTCCGGATCGATGTAAATGGCTTCGATCCCCGCCTCTTTCGACCTCGCAAGAGCGTAAGCGTTCGGGTTGTCGGAAATAACGACAACCACCTCGGCGTCGATTTCTCCGGATTTGCTCTTATCGATAATAGCTTGGAGATTCGAACCTCTGCCGGAAACCAAAACGCCTAACCTACACGACACTTTTTTCCTCCTCGGTAAGTTTAAAATAAACTTCTTCCAAAGTAGAATAATTCTTTCCCTTAATCCTCTTAAGTTCATCCACTTTACCGGTTTCTACCAAAACCCCGTTATCTATTACCCCCACCCTATCGGAGATTTCTTCCGCCAGAGGCAGAGAATGCGTGGACATAAAAACAGAAACTCCGCCTTCGACTCTCTCCCTCAATATTTTTTTTACGGTTCGCGCGGAAACCGGATCCAGTCCCACCATGGGTTCATCTATAATAATAACATCGGGATTATGAATCAAAGCCTGCAGGAATATCACTTTTTGTCTCATGCCGTGCGAATATTCCGAGGATGGAAAATCGATCCATTCTTTTATACCGAATTCGCTTAACAACCGCTCCGATCTTTCTTCAATAGTCTTTTTTTCCATATCATATAGTCTGGAGACAAAAAATATGAATTCTCGACCAGTCAATTCGGGATAAAGAAAAGGTTCATCGGGAATATACGCGATTACGCTTTTGGCTTTTTCAGGTTCCTTAAGCATGTCTATACCCTTTATGAAAATTTCTCCTTCCGTGGGCAATATGAGACCTGTAATCATTTTAACGGTTGTAGTTTTGCCCGCTCCGTTGGGACCCAGAAACGTAAATAATTCCCCCGGATTAATCACTAAATTCAGGTTATCGACCGCTTTAACCTTTCCGAATTTCTTGGAAAGGTTTTTAATTTCAATCATAATCCAGAACCGAGATTTGAAGTTTGTTTATAACCCTGTAAAGTTTAGCCTGGTTTTCGAAACCTCCATATTCCAATTTCACGTGCGTCGGATCGGCTATAAGCTGACCGAAAGTGGGATCGGTAGAAATCCATTTTCCTCCCAGATAAACACCTACCCAGGCATGATAATAAAAAGCTCCGTTCACGTAAACGAGACCCACTTCGACCCGCGAAGGAATTCCCACGGCTCGAAGAAGCGCCACAGCGAGCGCCGAATGCTCGTTACAATCTCCTTCTCCCGACTTCAAGGCGTCGAGCGCGTTGGGAATGGAAAATGTGGGCTTATCCGTCAATTTTTCATCCACATAGTTAATTATCTTCTCGACGGCTCCGAGTCCTTCACTGTTTCCGGTAACCTCTTTTGCTATTTTGACTATTTTTTCATCATCCGAAGGGATGAAAGCGGTTGCCCGCAAAAACTCCTGCACAACCTTAGGAATCTCACCCGTCTGCCCGGGTTCGACTGTTTTAATTGTTAAAACATTCCCTTCAAGTTTTTGCCTGTCGTCTTCTATCCGGAGGCCGGATAAATCGACCGAATCCAGACGGATTTTCAACATGGATATCCCGCGCGGGTTTTCTATTTCCCTGTCCACTCTGATCGCGTAGGAATCATACAATTTAAACCCGACCGTTTGGATATCCTCTTTCATAACTCTTTCTTCTTTTTTCATTACAAGTCCTATGGGAGATTCGGAACGAAGTAGCTCCCCCTTTTCCGAAATCCAGAAAACCATCTCCATGCCCGACTGCAATACGCTGTATTTCCTGACCGGCTCTCCGTCCAATTCATCTTCTCCCAAATCCTTAACTTTTATATCGAACATCGATTGAAGCGTGGGGTCAAAAAACTGGAATTCACCGGTTTTCCCGGTTTTTACCAGACCTTCTATTGTCGCGGGTATATAAGAAGACTCGATATCATACTCCGCGTGTTTTTTTTCTCCCGCCACATTCATATCCACCACGAGTTTCCCGTTTTTTCTTTCGCCCTCAGCTTCAAAGAAGTAATCATCAGAGGACATCGAAAACTCGAAGCTTTTTAGATTATATGTAAGGTCGGTATTGGCAGCCACCCTGTAAGAAACTTCTTTCTCCATTCCCGGCACGGGAGCCAGTTTAAGATACGTTGTCGAGTATACATTGTAACCATTTTCGACCGTATCGATTCTGGACGCAAGATATCCCACCTTATGACCCTGCAAATACACACCAAGATACTCGGTATTCGCGCCTTTCTTGAAGAAATCCTCTGTAAAGACTTCCTTCTCTCCGGAAAAACCTCCTTTAACAAAAAATATAACGCCGATTCCTATTAAAATTAATATAACAGGAATCCATACTCTTATTTTTCTCAATATTACTCCTTTTTCGAAAAGAATAACTTTGTTTATTTTAAAGTCAAGGGGCTGGAAAGGGCTAATTCTCACACGGAGACACTGAGAACACAGAGTTTTTTCTTCCTAACTTCCCAACGTCCTAACCTTCTCGTATGTTATACTACTAAAAAATATCCGATATATGGGTAGAAT
>CAZVXD010000112.1:3478-5774 GCA_964631335.1 uncultured bacterium | reverse complement strand
AAAAAATCCGGGATGTTATCGGAAGGGAAATACAAAAGAAGTTCTTCCGGTTGTTCTCCGTAAGCCTTGACTAATTCGGGAAAAGGCGAAACATCAAAATAATGCAGACTCCTCGGATAGCCTTCTTCTGTTTTTTCTCCTGTTGTTATTTTCGCTCTCTGGTCGCATAAGATTCTATATTTTCTATTTTGTATCATTTTTCTTCTCCTGTAAGGTTTAATTTTTCCTTTTCGAGAAAGCCGAGACTAACTTGATTCGGATAACTTAAATATTTCGGCTTAAAATTCGGATTTGCCTTATTAAAGATTTTCTGACAGGATTCAAAGGCTTCAATATTATCCGGTATTTCTTCCTGACTAACCTCATAAGTCCTAAAACCTTTACGATTAAGATTCGGATATATCTGAACAATTTCCGCGCTTTCAATTTCACCAAATACCTTCATTTTATTTGCTATATCCTGATAGATAGATACTTGAATTTTTGCTGTATCCCCGATATATTGCCCGGTTTTCCAATCAAAAACTTTCAAGATGTCCCGTTTGATTTCTTCATGTTTTCTTTTCCCTTCCATTTTTACCTTCTCCGTGATTGTCATCTTAGCAATAAGGTCAATTGTCCCGGCAGTCATTCTATCGAGATCAAAAACAATCTGCTCTATTGCCACAGGTTCAAGATTGTATTTCTCTTTATATTCTTGATACCAGAGACACCAGGACAAATATCTTTCCCATTCTTCGAGAGAACAGATTCTTTGCCCGAGTTCATTTTCGAAAGTGATTGTTTCACCTTTCAGGGTCGCTTCGATTAATCGGTGTACCAATATCCCAAGCTGCGCTGCTTCATTTCTGATTGCATCCGCTCTTTCTCCTACCCTCTGTAACCATAATTTAAAACCTATGCCTTTTGGATAGGCTTGTAAGTATGTAGTAACAGAAGGCAAGTCAAGAGGTTCTTCTTTATCCGGTACGACAATTTGATACCATTGTTCGTCAAATTTATTTATACGGTTCGCTTCGATATCAACCTGAAATTTTTCAATTATCTTATTCATTCTTCCTCTTCTAAAATCTTTTCAATTTCTTCTTTTGTGTTAATAAGCGTATCTGTAAGTTTTCTAACCAACTCTAAGTCCCTTGCGTATTCTTGATTTTTCGAGAAAATAAAAGCTGCTGTTTTATTATCTTCAACTTCAACTTTCTGGATATTTCCTGACATTTCAAAAGTTAATTTCATCTTTTTCCTCCTCCAAATAATGGTTATAACATTCGCGGCACAGAAGACGACCATCTTCTGTTTCATGTAAAAGATATTGCCCGGATTCCCGTCCGCACTCCTCACAGCAATCCTCCGGGTTGTATTCAGGCTGTTTTCGATTCGACCGTCTTTCCCATGCTTCGATCATTAATCTTTGTCCATCCCGAATCGCAATTCCATTCGATCATCACTATGAATCAAATCGGATGGCTTAATATCTTTATCGTCATTTGACATGGACATCGCTTTCCGGATTTCCTCAATGTCGGAAACTTTCTTACGGTTGAGCTTACTGTTTTGCATGTAAAGTATGTTCATATTTCCTCCTTATAAGTTGAAAAGGTTTTTCAATTAAACCAATAACCAAACCCATTACTGAACTACAAATAAGAATCACTAAACAAATTGGGACAAAGAGAATAACTCCGATAACAACCGATAGATATATAAGCATTTTTAAAAGTATTATTATGAATTCTTTGATTGTACTATTTGTTTGTTTCAGTTCCCTCATTTCGTCTCCTTTCATTTATTTAGTTTATTTATAGACAAAATAATCAATTATAAAGATTAATCAACAGACTAAAAATGGCAACATTATTTTTTTACAATATAAAATTTTCCAATATCAGACCAATTCCCTGAATCAATTATGGTTTTTTCGCAAGGGGGAAAATTAAAAAAATAAAATTCCCCCTTGATTTTTTTTAAAATCATGTTATATTGTCTACATCATGTTGAACTTATCAAAAATTAAAATAATAAATAAAGAAACCCGCGAGGGTAAAAGTTTTATCTTTTTCAGCATGATGCCTCGCGGGGTTATTCCAATGACGCATTTTAAAGCCCGTAATTCAATTTCTCGGTTTAGACGTGCCGATAATGGCAAACCGGATAAACAATTAACCAGATTAAATTTTATACCACAAGACGCGACATTAAAAAATAATATTGCTATCAAATCTCGGTCCGGAAACTCACGACTGAAATCCATCTGGGCCGGGATTCTAAATCCGGGCATTCATTATCTGTCTCTTTT
>CAZVXD010000112.1:1646-3378 GCA_964631335.1 uncultured bacterium | reverse complement strand
ATTTTTAATACTCCGATATACACGCCGCAGGGTTTTAAAAATATACTTTTCACAAATGATCCAGATTTATTTTTCAACAAAGAAGTTAATTTGCAAGCCTGGAATACCCAGTTATTGCATTTTAATCCGGGGACACAGAAGTAGTGGCGAATCCTCAAGTAGAAAACGGGCACACTCAAATCTCTAATGAAATTTTAGAAGAATTGATCCGTCTAAATATATCAAGTCAAGAATTAAGAGCAGCTCTTTTTGTAATTAGAAAAACTTACGGTTTTAAAAAAAAAGAAGACTTTATATCTTTATCACAATTCGCAAAAGCCATGCTAATAAATAAAACAAGAGCAAGTTTTCTTATTAAAAAATTATGTAAAATGAAAATATTAACCGTTACGCAAAACATTAACGGTATAGGCAAGAAATATAGATTTAATAAGGATTATGAGCAATGGGATACCGTTACGCAAAACATTAACCGTTATGCAAAAAGACAAGAACCGTTACGCAAAAGTGTAACGGTACCGTTACGCAAAAGTATAACCACAAAAGAAAGTATTAAAGAAACTAATACAAAAGAAAATATATATACCCTATTTAAAAAATACAAAGAAATTTTTAAGGGAGTTTACGAACCCAGAAAATTAACACCAAAAATAGAAACAAAAATCAGAGCGAGATTAAAAGAATTTTCGAAAGAAGAACTTATTTTAGCTTTAAAAAAAATCAGGGCTGACGATTTTGTTACAGGTAAGAATCAAAACAGCAAAGTCTATTGCACGCCAGAATATTGTTTTAGGAGTTATGAGATGATTGAAAAATGGTTAAATCAAAAAGAGAATAAACAACTTGATCCATATCAAAACGCAAAAACTTATTAGGGGGTGAAATGGTAAAAACCGATTCAGAGAAAGTTGAAATATTCGCGGATCAGTTTATAGAAACCCAGGAAAAAATAAACAACTTCATCTACATTTTAAAAGAAATAAATATTTTTGAAGAAAAGGCGAGATGTGTAAAAAGCGAAGAAATAGAAGTATATGAATTTTTAGATAGAGAACTAACTTTTAAAATCGCGAAGTTAGTTGAAAGGCGAAGGGTTTTATTAAATGCAATCAAAGCCAATTTATAATCCGGAGGCAGAGTTCGCGGTAATATCAAGTTTATTGATGTCTGAAAACGCTATTCCGGAAGCGATAACGATTTTAGATTCAGATGATTTTTATAAACCGGATTGTGGCATTCTTTTTAAAGCGGTCAAGTGTTTATATGAACTCGATAAAAAAGTCGATCTTGTCACGGTAGTCGATTTTTTACGCAAAGAACAAACACTTGAAAAAATTGGTGGTCCGGGATTTGTAGCCGGTTTTATTAAAGGCAATACGAATCCGGAGAATATTACCTGGCATGCGAATCTTGTAAAAGAAAAAAGTCTTTTAAGACAGATAGTA
This sequence comes from uncultured bacterium, assembly GCA_964631335.1. Lineage (GTDB taxonomy): Bacteria > Hydrothermota > UBA3072 > UBA3072 > UBA3072 > JAFGHJ01. The sequence goes on along the minus strand of CAZVXD010000112.1, from coordinate 1,933 downwards.
AAAAAGTCCGGAGAAATAACCGTTAAAGCGGAAAGAAAAGCCGACGATCTCGAGCAAACCGCTCTTGAAGTAGTGGACCTTTCGAGAGCGATACCCGGTGAAGTTTTATCGATAAAAAGTTTAAACAATCTCTTGCCTGAAGTGATGAAAAAAATTGAGAAAAGAATTGAAAAGAAATCCGGAATAGAAGGCTACAACACCGGGTTTCATTCTCTCGATAAGATGTTTTTAGGTGTAAGACAGAGGGAATATTTTATTTTGGCAGGCAGGCCTTCATTCGGGAAAAG
>CAZVXD010000112.1:0-1546 GCA_964631335.1 uncultured bacterium | reverse complement strand
TCCGGAGAAATCGAACAGGACGCGGACATAGTTTTATTCCTTCATCGGGACCAGGAAAAAATCTTTGAAGAAAGCTCAACTGAGACAATCGAGTTGTTTTTAGCAAAACGCAGGAATGGAGCAACCGGCAGGACAAAATTAACATTCCATAAGAATTACACACGGTTTGATAATTACGGGGATGGGTTTTGAAATACAAATGTTCCCAGTGTAATGGATTATTCGACAAAGAGCAGATGGCAACCGATAATACCAGAAAGAACGGAATTAAGGGATATTGTAAGAAGTGCGCGGTTAAGATAACACAGAAATCACAGAGAAAGAGACAGAGAGAACAGAAAAAGAGCAAAAATACAAAATTAAAAAAGCATACACATATGCCAACGTACAAAGGGCAGATGAAACACCCGCCACATGATGAGTCGCCGAGAAATACAATTAGAATTATTTATAAGTACGCGGAGAAAAAGAATCCGGTTATCCGGAATGTGGAAAAATTTATCGGGAGCATTTCTTTGTTTTGAGTGTAATTTTAAAAAGTCACATAATAAAAAAGGAGGTCAAAATGCGTAAAATAGCCTTAACTATTTCCGGGGCTTGTATTCTTGTTTTAGTTGGATTGGGGGTAGCTCATTGTTGGAGTTGGCTTCTTGTTAAATGTTTTCTATGGTTTATGAAAAGCGTATTTGAAAGGTCTTTAAATTTTTGGATTACATATTGTGTTTTTTGGATCGCCGGAATTTTGTTTCTAATTTTGCTCAAAAATGACTGAATATACCTTTACAATCCCCGGGCGTCCGATAACAAAAAAGAATTCGCAGAGAATCTTCCGATCGGGCAGGGGTAGAGGTAAGCCTTTTATAGTCCAGTCATCCGTATATAACAGTTTTGAAAGAGCGGCGGTAAAGGCACTTTTAAATCAGAGACCCGAATTCCCAATCGAAAAAGAGATCGATGTGTGTGTCAAGTACTATATGCCGAATTATGTTTCATGGCCAGACCTTATCGGGCTTTTACAGGCGACCTCTGATATACTTCAAAAAGCGGATATAATCACGAATGACAAAAACATTCAGCATTACGGATTCAGAGGTAATCATTCGGAAATTGTTGGGGTGGATAAGGACAATCCCCGGACTGAAATCAGGTTAAAAATTTTGGAGGGTAAAGATGAAAAACGATAAAACCGAAAAAAGGCGTAGAAGGAAAGAGTAGAAAGACAGAGAAACAATCGACAAAATGAATAAAAGACTTTCCGGTGAGCAGAAGCGGGTAAGGTATAGACCCGGGGACACGGTCACCATGCAAGACGGCACGCAATATCAGGTAACGGAAAGCGGGGCTTGGGTAAAGGTGCGATGATGAAAGATAAAAAGGAAATAATATTTAAACTGTATGAATTTGATAAAGTTGATAAAGATGGAGATATAATTTTGTCAAAGGGAGCAACAATACCAGAACAAGTACCTGTTCTTTGGAATTGGGATTCGAATAGACCCCCGTTTTGCGTATTAAGAAAGCAAGAAGCGGAGAAATTATTTAATGC
>CAZVXD010000111.1:3749-5784 GCA_964631335.1 uncultured bacterium | reverse complement strand
GCCTGCATAAAGTGTTCTTCGAGAGTTTTTTTGACGGGTATTACAGAAAGGATTTTACCTTTCTTTTTTATGATTTCATTAATCGCTTTATCTCTGTTTTTTTCTTCTTCGATGCGGAGGTGATTTATTCCGTTTTCACTCTTTATTTTTCCATATTTATTGAAAGCCTTTAAGCCTTTTATTCCTTTAAATTCGATTTCCACATATCGGATATCTTTTTTAAGAATCTCTCCCAGGGAACCGACCTGTTTCATCTTGCCATTAATTATTATTCCTACCCTGCTGCAAATCGCTTCCACATCGGATAAAATATGGGACGAAAAAAGAATCGTTTTGCCTTTTTTGTTGATTTTTACTATTAAATCTTTTATTTCTCTTCTTCCTAAGGGGTCGAGCCCCGATAGAGGTTCATCGAGTACAACAAAAGCCGGATCCCCAATAATAGCTTGAGCAAAACCTATTCTCTGTATCATACCTTTTGAATATCCGCCTATTCTCTTGTCGAGACTTTTTTTCAATCCGACCATGTTCATTTTTTCTTCTACTTCCTCGGAGGAAAGACTTATGTTGTATAATCTGGCATAAAATCTGAGCAATTCTCCTCCCGTTAAATGCGGATAAAATGAAGGGTTCTCCGGGAGGAAACCGATTCGTTTTCTTGCCTCTAACGGATTCGATTTGTCGAATATTTTAATTTTGCCTGACGTAGGTCTTATTAAGCCTGTTATTATTTTAAGAGCGGTTGTTTTTCCCGCTCCGTTAGGACCAAGCAAACCGTATACTTTCCCTTCCCGGATTTCCATGTCCAGTCCGTCCAGCCCTACTGACTTTTTCATTAAAAAAGGAGAACGGTATATTCTTACAAGTGATTTTATATCTAATATTATCATTGCCATACTCCGGCTATCTTTTCTCCGCACCCGGGACATCTATCTTTTTTTATGTTGTTTTCCAGAATATAAAAACCTCTTCTTTTTATTAATAGTTTACCGCAACCAGGGCAATAGGTGTTTTCGCCCGGGTGCCCGGAGGGGACATTTCCCACAAAAGAGTATTTGATTCCCGATTCAAGAGCGAGATTTCTAGCTTTTTCTACTTTTTCAAGCGGTGTCCCGGGTAAATTCTCGAGCTTGTATGTTGGGTAAAATCGGGAGAAGTGTATGGGAACTTCGTCTCCTAAATTGGTGAGAACCCAGTCTATCATTTGTTTGATTTCTCCTTCGCCGTCGTTTATAGTCGGTATTACCAGATAGGTTATTTCTACCCAGACCCCGCGTGATTTTAATTCTTTTAAAGTATCCAGTACCGGGTCAAGACTGCCCGCAGCTATTTCCCTGTACGAATCCTCTTTGAAGAATTTAAGGTCGACATTCGCTCCGTCGAGGAATGGTATCAGATCCAGTAGCGGTTTTTTATTTAAATAGCCGTTTGAATGGTAAACGTTCTTGATTCCTTTGTTTTTCGCGAGCTTTGAAGAGTCTACCATGTATTCGATAAATACCGAAGGCTCGGTATATGTGTAAGCAATTGAGCTTATATCATATTTTCTTTTATAGTAAATGACCTGATCGACAAGGCTTTCCGGAGGCAGTTTGTAATTCTTTGTTTCCTCGGGAGCGATCTGTGAAATCTGGTAATTCTGACAGTGTTTACATCTGAAGTTGCATCCCGCGGTCGCGATCGAATAAGCGAATGTTCCGGGAAAAAAATGATAAAGCGGTTTTTTTTCTATGGGGTCTATATGAACGGCGCACGGGTTTCCATAGCTTAGAGTGTAAAGTTTTCCGTTTCTGTTTTCGCGAACTCTGCAAAAGCCTCTTTCGCCGTCTTTCAAAACGCACTGGTGAGGACAATTCTGACATTGCAATGTTGTTCCTTCCTTTTTTGTCCAGTATGAGGCGATTTTTGGCTCGACATAGTAACCTCGGGATGAGGTTTTCCCTAACGCTGTTAATGGTAAAACCGCGAGTGCTTTTAAAAACTCTCTTCTGTTCATTTCAATAAATTTTAATGTGTTTTTATTTATTGTCAACTG
>CAZVXD010000111.1:0-3649 GCA_964631335.1 uncultured bacterium | reverse complement strand
GTGATAATCTGTGCAATCTTGTGGTTGCTATCCTTTTTTGAGCTTTTCCTCCACGGATTTTATCTTGCCATTCATGGTTAATTCTTTATCTTTTCTCTCATCTATTTTAATTGTGGTTACAACTCTTTTAACTTCATCGCTGAAAGGAATATCGTGCATTTTCCCGGCGACCGATAATAATTTTTCGGCAGATTCAGCTTCGATAATCGTGCCCATGGAAGTCAACTGGTATTTTATATCGGGTTCATTTTCTAAAATTTTTAAAATGTTAGCTACATATCTACTTAACGAAGGACTTTTTGTGCCGATGGGAACAACACTTATTTCCATTACTGCCATTTAAACCTCCCTGTTTTTTCTCATTCTTATAATTACAAAACCCCCGTCTCCAAAACCGTTTTTAATATCGTTTGTATTTTTTAATTCTTCAGGAAAGGAGAAAAGAGTTTGTTTTATTTCAGGATTAGAAAATCCTTCTTTTTCTAATTTTTCCATTACTTCTTTCGCGGAATAAAAATTAGCGTTTTTATAAAAAGGATTTTTCTCTTTCTTTTTTTGATAAACTTTTCCCAGGAAACTTTCTCTGTCGATGAAAGCCAGGATAAGTACGCCGGTTTTCTTCAGAATTCTCTTTGTTTCTTTTAAAGTTTTTTCTACGTTTTTTAAAAAACACAGAGTAGTTGTGATTAAAACAAAATCAAAAGAATTGTCTTTAATCGGTAAATATTCCCCGATTCCCCCGATAATCTTTATTTTTCTTTTCTTCGCGACTTTAAGCATGGCAAGAGAAGGATCGATACCGAATTTTATTCCCAGAGGTTTCGCGAATCTTCCCGTCCCTACGCCTATCTCGATTCCGGTGCCTTCCGGCAATAAACTTTTCACTCCTTCTAATTCAGATAAATAAGCAAATTTATTATCATCGAACCACTCTTCGTATCTTTCTATGTGTTTTTCGAAAGCTGCCAGACTTTTAATGTTGTTTTTCATTGTGGGTTTTTTGCGCGAACAACAGAGGGAAAACGATATCGCTTACACAGCAGGGAAGCCATACAGCCAGAAAAAGAAAAATAAAAATGTATAAATATTGAAACCATAATACTATCGCGCCCAGGCTCATGATAATGTGGAAAAGTGATGCCCAGGTGCTCAATAAAACGTGTCCCATATGAGGAAATTTTGTTTTTGGTTTAAAGTAAGCAAATATGACCCCTATTATAGCGAGAGGATTAATCAACCACCATTTTTCAATAAAACCGAGGTGTATTTCTCTGTTGGGCAGATCGAGCAATATTTCTCCCATGTACGGAATAATCGAGTCGCTGAGAGTGGCGATACCCACTGAACCTACATAACCAATGATTAATATAACCAAAAGCTTACATTTGCCTCTGAACGGACCGCACTTGTGGAGATTGTACATGGACGCGGTCGCGAACGCGCTTAAAACGACATGTATGGGATGTAATGTGTAAAAAACATTGTTGGAAACTTCGGATGGAATTTGCCTGAAAAAAATCATCACCAGAATGCCGCTCAGAGCGCCCAGAGTGGTAAACGGCGCGTGGTGTTTTAATTCCCTTATAATTTCATTGAACATGTTCTAAATCTCAAAGGTTTTTCCTGCCATTACTTTTATAAATTTCTCTTTGTATTCCTTTTCGAAGATAACCTGAGCTTCATAACCGGTGCAATGTGTGGGCCCGACCTTTTCAACTCCCAATTCCTTAAATTTCTCAACGATAAGTTTTATTTCTCTTTCATCCTTATCCATCAGGTGAAATCCTCCGAAAACAAAATTTATTTTTTCTTCCGGGAAATTTTCTTTAATCTTTTTTATAATTGTTACTATTCCCGGATGAGAACAGCCTGTGGTTATTATAATGCCTTTTTCCCTTTTTATCAAGAGAGCCTGTTCGGCTATAAAGGAACTCTTATATTTCCCGGCTATCTCTCCTGTTGTGAAAATATTATCTTTAATTTTAGTCAACTCCTCTGTAAGAATAAGATTTCCTCCCAGGGAAACAACTTTTTCTTTAAATCCTTCGCTGAAGCCGGGGCAAGCGTAAACATCGAGGTCTTTTGTATTTTCCAGCAAATCCCATAACCCTCCCGTATGATCCCAGTGATCGTGAGATATTACCACTTTTTTTATTTTCGAAAGATCTATGTTCAGATTTTTCATGTTTTCAGATATGTATTCCCATTTTTCTCCGGTGTCGAATAAAACGGTTTTATCCACCAGGCAGGAAAAACCCCATCCTGGAATAAATTTTTCATTTAAATTTGTGTTATCGAACACTATTTTTACTTCCATTTTATATATCCTCCTGTTTTAATTTGGTATCGAGGCTGCCGTCAGGCAGCATCCAATCGGGATGGAATTCTCCTTTTTCCTCCAATTTATACCTGATGCAGCTTTTCCAATCTCCCTTGCAGTAAAGCTCGACCCAGCTGCGGTCGAGTAAACCGTTTTCGAAAAATCCTTTCATTGGACACACGGGATACCACTTACACTCGGAAAGAAAAACTTTTAGCTTGCCATAATCCTTATTCATTTTTTCTTTATCCTGAGATTCAAAAATAAGAGCTGTAGGATGAATTAGCGGATATATTTTTTTTGATTTTGTTAGTATGAGTTTCCCGTAAAGATTTTTAAAGTCCTCTTTTTTATCGGGTAAAGTATAGTTGTATTTCTCGCAAATATAGCAGGTTGAGTAATATCCCAGAGGAGATATTATTTCCGGTTCGATTAATTCTATTTCTCTATCGAGATATTCGGAACAGGCTTCTATTTCTTCATGCTTTGGTTTTCGATAATCGGGAAGCATACATTTAACAAGATTTGTTAAGTAAAAATCGCTTTTTTTTAAACCGAGTTTTTCGAACAATTCATCCAGAGCGTTGCCTGTGGGGCCGACAAACATACGTCCTTCTGTATCCTCCTTTTCGCCGGGCGCTTGAGCCACGAGCATAACTCTTGTCCGTGTATTACCTTCTCCGGGAAGAGAGTTCTTTCTTGTTTCGGATAAAGGGCATTTATAGCAATTCTTTATTTTCTCTTTTAAAATAGATAAATTTCCTCTTTCCGGCATTTGTTTTTTCCCGGGAAATTAATTATGATTGTTGACTAAAATAATTTCTCCTACTTTGCAGTCTACATCTCTTGCTATTACAGGACATTTCGCCATGAATAAAAAGAAGATAGGACGTGTTTCATCGGATAAAGTTTCATAATTTCCCTGTCCTTTGCTGATTATCATATCGGATTTCTTAAAGATATCGATAAAAGGTTTTGAACACAGAGGGATAATGGTTCCCGGAACTTCTGAACCGCTGGATATAATTTTGGCGAAATTGTCTATTCCCGCCTCGACGGCATCTTCTTTTAAAGCGTCGTTTATTATAGGCTTTTCTCTGACGGCATATAATATTTCTTTGCTTTTGTCTGTTTTCTTGATTTGTTCTAAAAGTATGCTGTCAAAGACAGTCTCTCCTACGTTATCTCCTATATATAGAATACTCTTCGCGTCAGTCAACGCCTTTTTGAAAGATTTAAAATCGAAAATCGATTCTTTTTCATCTTCTATGACACTCTGTTCCCTCTGGAGTATTTTCGTAAGCTCTTTTTCCACATCGAGAGAATTCT
>CAZVXD010000110.1:0-6007 GCA_964631335.1 uncultured bacterium | reverse complement strand
GATATTTCCTCTCCGTTCTTAACAGATATTTCTCTTATGTATTTAATATCTTTTTCAGAGTCGGAACAAACGAAAACTTTTTCGGGATTGCAATGTTCTATATATTTTGCGATGAATCGGTGAAGTTCAGGATTATCGATCTTCACTAATTTTTCATATTGTTCTTTTTCAAGCCTGCTTTTCAAAACTTTTGGAAACAACTTATCCTCCTCTTTGCTATGTTCCGGGGAGGCTGATTTTTGTTGAATATAAACCCATTTTTAATGAATATTCTACCATCTGATTTTTGACCCTTGGGGATAATAATGGATTTCGTTAATCTGTCAAGGGGGAAAATATGGGTTTTAGGTCTTTGGTTTTAGGTTTTAGCAAAAAAACAAAAGATTTTTTGTCATAATCTCGCGGAAATCCGTAATCACTATATCAACTCCCCCTTGCAGATGGTGCGTTTTTTAATATATTCTGTGTAACGGGGCGTAGCGCAGCTTGGTAAGCGCGCCAGCATGGGGAGCTGGAGGTCGGTGGTTCAAATCCACTCGCCCCGACTTTACAGAAAAAAGAGGGGTTGTTTGCTCTTTTAAATGAATGTTCTATTTTTATTTTTGAAAATTCTGGGTTCTTTCTTACCAAAAGGTTTGGCAGACCTCGTCGCAAGGGGTTTTGCCCGTGTGTCGTATACATTAATATACAAACAGGGATTACGAAATCATTGTTCTAATTTAAAAACTGTTTTCCCCGGCAGAGACGAAAAAGAACTCCTTGCAATTTCAAAAAAAGCCGGGATGAATCTCGCGGTTTGTCTCTATGAACAGCTTTTAATGGGCAGACTTATCAACAGTAGAAATTATCATAAATTTGTGAAGGACGAAAATTTTGGAAATCTTTACGATGCGCATAAAGAAGGCAGAGGAATTATATTGTTAACCGGTCACCTTGGCAATTATGAATGGGGCGCTTCTTTTATAGGTTACCTCGGGTTTAAAATTTCCGTTATCTCAGTAGAATACAAAACATCTTTTATAAGAGATATTTATGAAGAAAACAGAAGAAGAAGCGGTATAGGGGTTTTTTATGTAAAGAAAAGCTTTTCCGGGCCTGTCAGATTTTTAAAAAACGGAGGGCTTCTCGCGATCGCCGGAGACAGAAATTTCGGCGGTTCCACAGTAAAGGCTAAAATGTTCGGGAAAGACGTGCAAATTCCCAAAGGCGGATTTTTTCTTGCTTCAAAGTTAGGGATTCCGGTGGTTGTGGGTTTCGGTCCCAGAAAAAAAGACGGTCGATATCATGTTTATCTGGAGAAACCGTTTAAAGTAAAGGAAAACGAAATCGGAAAAAGTGTGGAAAAATACGTTGGGATGCTTGAAAGATACATTAAAAAATACCCCGACCAATGGCTGCTATTTGAAAAATTAGGAAAATGAATATATTAATAATTATACCCGCCTTCAACGAAGAAAAAAATCTGGGGAAATTGCTTGAAAAAATATCCGCTCTTTTTCCCCTGAAGAATGTTCTGGTCGTGGACGATGGATCGTCTGACAAAACCTCGTTATTAGCCAGAAAAGCCGGAAGCAGAGTTTTGCGATTTGAAAATAATCAAGGTAAGGGATTAGCTCTAAGAGCCGGTTTCGACTTCGCGATTAAGAATAATTTTAAAGCGGTATTGACAATGGACGCGGACGGACAACACGATCCGAATGAAATTCCCAAATTTATTAATAACTTTGCAAAATTTAGCACCGACTTAATTATAGGAACAAGAAAACAAAAATTATCAGAAATGCCTTCTTTACGATTTTTGGTCAACAAAACCACTTCTCTTGTAACCTCTCTCCTGGCAGGAATACGGATTAATGACAGTCAATCGGGTTACAGGCTCATAAAGAGAAATTTGATTAAAAAAGTAAATTTAAAAACAAGCCGTTTCCAAACCGAGACAGAAATAATTGTCAAAGCCGCGTGCGCCGGATTCAGTATAAGAGAAATCCCAATCAAGACTATCTATTTCGAAAAATCAAAGAGCTACATAAATCCTGTAATCGACACTGTAAGATTTATAATCCTGGCTTTAAAAATGCTATGGCGTTAATTCTTGTTTCAAATGACGACGGAATAGAAGCTCAGGGATTGCGCGTCCTGAAAGAAGCTGTTCTGGATTTAGGCAGGGTAATAGTTTTCGCGCCCGAAGAAAACAGAAGCGGTTCCAGCCATTCTCTTTCCATACACAAGAGTATTAAAGTAAAAAAACTCGACGAGAACACTTATTCTACCGACGGGACCCCAACTGATTGTATACTTTACAGCGTACGCGGTATCCTGAATAATAAACCCAATATAGTTCTCGGAGGAATTAACCAGGGGGCGAATCTCGGAAGCGACGTCTCATATTCGGGGACGGTCGCGGTTGCAATGGAAGGAACCCTTCTGGGGATTCCTTCCATTGCCTTTTCACAGGTAGATTTTTATGATTCTTTCGACCCGAAATTCGCACGCGCAATGGTAAACCGCATAGCCAGCCAGGTCTTAAAAGATGATCTGCCTGAGGGAATCTTCTTAAATGTCAATCTGCCCAAACAACCGAACGGAAAAATCAAAATAACCTGTCTGGGGAATAGAATCTATCGGGATGAAATTGTAAAAGTTAAAAAAGAAAAGGAAAGCTTTATATATTCTTTAAACGGGGAAAGTCCGACCTGGGTTTCGAGCCCAAACTCTGATTTCGATGCCGTGCACGAAGGATTTGTTTCAATCACACCAATACATATGGAATATACGGATTTTGAAATGATTCAGAAGTTGAGATTCTGGGAGGATTTCTATTAGCTACGAATATCAGCGAAAAAAAATGGTCGAAGACCAGATAAAAAGAAGAGGAATTACCGATAAAAGGATTCTCGCCGCAATGGAAGAAATACCCAGACACACATTCGTCGAAGAAGGGTTAAAGGGAGTAGCCTACCAGGATGGGCCTCTACCTATCGGAATGGACCAGACAATTTCACAGCCGTATATTGTAGCTTTAATGACAGAGCTTTTAGACGTATCTGATGAGCATAAGGTACTCGAAATCGGCACGGGCAGCGGCTACCAGGCTGCCGTCATTTCCCGGGTGGCGATGAGTGTTATTTCCGTGGAAAGAATACCGGAACTTTATAAAAAAGCAAAAAAGACCTTGCGAAAATTGGGATACAATAATATAACTGTAGTAATGGCGGATGGTAGTATTGGCTACAGGGAATTTGCGCCTTACGACAGAATTATGGTTACAGCCGCTTCACCTTCCGTTCCGGAAGAATTAAAAGAGCAACTGGCAGATAAAGGAAAAATCGTGATTCCGGTCGGTGGGATGTACACGCAGCAATTAGTTGTATTAAAAAAGGAAGGGGATAAAATAATAAAAACCGAAAGTATCGGTGTTAGATTTGTACCCCTTTTAGGCAAAAAAGGATGGGAAAACGGGGCGTAGCGCAGCCTGGTTAGCGCGCCTGCTTCGGGAGCAGGAGGTCGGTGGTTCAAATCCACTCGCCCCGATTATACACCCCAACACTACAACATCTCAAGTTAATTTATAAACCGGAGGATAATTAGATTAACTGAACAGTTTTTTAATTTCCGGACGGGATGAACATAAAGATGGTTAAGGTATCAAGGAATCGAAGGTTCCAGAAAAAACCTCAAAGAGATGTTAAAATTTCGAGGACTTAGTATATTATGCTGAAAAATTATAGGGGCTTAAAAGTATGGCAAAAAGCATATAAATTATGCACAGATATTTACAAATTAACCGGTACTTTACCTAAAGAAGAATTATACTGTTTGACTTCCCAAATAAGGAGATCTGCGGTTTCTATTCCCTCTAACATTGCAGAAAACTATGGTAGAGGAGCCATTAAAAAGTATATACGTTTTCTTTACGTTGCTTATGGTTCGTATTGCGAATTAGAAACTCAGCTACTTTTATGTTATGATCTAGGTTATATGGAGAAAAAACAAAAAAACGAAATTTTAAAAAAAGCAAAAGAAATAGAAAGAATGCTAAAAGCGCTAATAGAATCTTTGAAAAATAAGGACGCGACCTCTTGAAACCCCGAAACCTCGAATCCTTGATCCCTTTTGTTTTATGAAATTGAAAAAAGTTGGCGGATTTAGTATAGGAACACTGTTATCAAGAATCACCGGACTGGGAAGGGAAGTGGCTTTCGCTTATCTTTTCGGCTCTTCCGCCCTGATGGACGCTTTCAGAGTAGCATTCAATATCCCCAATCTGCTTAGAGATTTCTTCGGAGAAGGAGGGATGAACGCAGCTTTTGTACCGGTTTTTTCAGAATATCACACAAAAGAAGGAGAAGAAAGCGCAAGCGAATATTTATCTTCTTTTCTTCTGCCTCTTACCATAATACTTGTTATTGTGGTTTCCCTGGGAATAATTTTTTCCCCGTTTTTGATCTCTTTTCTGGCGAGAGGTTTTCAACGCGACCCTGTTCAATTCCGGGCAGCTGTCACTCTAACCCGATTAATGTTCCCATTTCTCATACTTATTTCTCTGGCTTCGGTAGTTATGGGCATTTTGATGTGCTTCGACCGCTTTTTTATTACTGGAATTTATACGGTTTTTTTTAACATTTCAGTTATCGCGGTTTCGTTTTTACTTTACAATAAATTAGGTATTTTTGGAGCAGCTGCCGGAATTCTAACCGGCGGCGTTATTCAACTTCTTTTTTTATTATTTTTCCTTCCTAAATCCGGAATAAAATTAAAAAAACCGCGTCTGGGGCATCCGGGAGTAAAACAATCATTTCGTCTTCTAATTCCGGTTTTTCTCGCGTACGCTTCGACAAAAATAAACGTGGCTGTTACCTTTTTTCTGGCCTCTCTTCTTCCGGTCGGGAATATATCCAATCTTAGTTACGCTTACAGAATAATGCAGCTGCCTCTGGGTATGTTCGGGGTGGCGGTAGCCGTTGTTTCCTTACCCGAACTTTCAAGAAAAGCGGCTTCCAAACTCGACCAATATCCTTATATATTGGCGTCGCTCCGAGCCGTTTTCTTACTTTCGATTCCTTCTGTTTTTTTTCTGTTTGCTGTCCGTTTGCCTGTTGTTAGAATTATTTATCAACGTGGCGCTTTTCTTGCTCAAGACTCACTACAAACTTCTGCTATTCTTCTTTTTTATCTTTTTGGAATACCTTTTATAGCGGGCAGCAAAGTAATAAGCAATGTATATTTTTCCAGAAAAGACACAAAGACACCCATGAAGATAAGCTACATTTCGATGATAATTAATATTTTGTCAGCAGTGGTTCTTTTAAATAGTTTGGGAGCCAGGGGGCTGGCTCTTGCCGTTTCGATTTCCGGGATAATCCAATTCGCCCTACTAATAAAACCATACCGTAAAGCCTTAGCAGACTCGCTTTTGTTTTTTCTGCGTTTGTTTTTTATTTCCGCTGCCGCTACCACCCCTGTAATTTACATAGAAAAAATAAGCAACGATATCGTATCTTTCTTCTTTGGTGGTTTGGTTTTTGTCTTGATTTTTATCTGTTTGGGTTATATATTAAAAATTGAAGAGATATGCAGATTATTGAAGATATTAAAAAATCGGTAGAAGCGTTATTGTTTGTGTCCTCGGAACCTATAAGTTCCGGGAAAATGTCTGACGTATTGGGTTGTCCCGCAGGCAATATTGAAAAAGCGCTCGCGCTTTTAGAAAAAGAATACAAAGAAACCGACAGAGCCTTTGTTATCAAGAAAGCGAATAACGGTTATAGTCTTTTTACCAAACCCGAATTTTCAGAAATAATAAAGCGCCTTACGGGAAAAAGAGAATTATATTTATCAAGGGCGGCTCTGACAACTCTGGCAATTATTGCTTACAAACAGCCCATAACACGGAGAGAAATAGAAAAGATAAGAGGGGTGGACAGCTCCGGAGTAATCCATACTCTACAGGACGCGGGGTTAATTAAAATTGTCGGAAAAGAAGATGTTTTCGGACATCCTTTTTTAT
>CAZVXD010000109.1:0-6032 GCA_964631335.1 uncultured bacterium | reverse complement strand
GCGCTTTTAGAAAAAGAATACAAAGAAACCGACAGAGCCTTTGTTATCAAGAAAGTGAATAGCGGTTATAGTCTTTTTACCAAACCCGAATTTTCAGAAATAATAAAACGCCTTACGGGAAAGAGAGAATTATATTTATCCAGGGCTGCACTGACAACTCTGGCAATAATTACTTACAAACAGCCCATAACACGGAGAGAAATAGAAAATATAAGAGGGGTGGACAGCTCCGGAGTAATCCATACTCTACAGGATGCGGGGTTAATTAAAATTGTCGGAAAAGAAGATGTTTTCGGACATCCTTTTTTATATGGAACAACCGGCAAATTTTTGGAAACCTTTCTTTTAAACTCTCTAAAGGATCTTCCCCAAATAGAAGATGAGAATTCAGCGTTTTTTGGCGAGGGCGGGACTGACTTCCAGAAGGAAAGCGAAAGACCTGATTGAAAAAGGCCTGGTAACAATCAACGGAAAGATTGTATCAGAACCTTTTATTCAGGTCAATCCGGAAAAGGATATCGTGGAATTTGAAGGACAAAAAATCGAAATCCCCCAGAACCGTACTTACATCATATTTAATAAACCGAAAAAAGTTATCACCACACTCTCAGATGAATTCGGACGAAAAACCGTGATGGATTTTATTTCATGTAAAGAGAAAGGATTGGTTCCCGTAGGCAGGTTGGATGAAGAATCCGAGGGACTTCTATTAATCACCAATGATGGAGACCTGGCACACCGCTTAACACATCCTTCTTTCGAAATTGAAAAAGAATACGAAATTACCCTGCCAAGGGCTCCGGGCAAAGAGCTAAAAAAAATGGAAAAAGGAATAAAGACCGAGAAAAATCGCTTTAAGGCAAATAAAGTCGTTTTTAAAAACGGCAATAAGATTACAGTAACTCTAAAAGAAGGTAAAAACAGAGAAATAAGAAGAATGCTGGGCATGCTGGGTTACAGAGCCGAAAGGCTTAAACGCGTTAGAATTGGCAACCTAACGCTATTGGGACTAAAAACAGGAAAATGGAGAAAACTTACACCGGATGAAATTTCAAAGTTGAAAGGGCTTACCTGTGAAAAAGATTGATTCCTTTGTAGCGATAGACCTGGAAACAACAGGTCTCGACCCTCAACTTGAAACTATAATCGAAGTCGGGCTGGTCCTTTTTGAAAATGGGGAAATTAAAGAAAAATTCACCACAACAGTCAATCCTCGAAAAACGGTTTCCGATAATGTTTTAATGCTTACGGGAATAAAGCAGGAAGAACTTTATTCGAGCCCTGTTTTAGAGAAAATTATCCCGGACATAAAAAACTTTATCAAAGAAAAACCTTTAGTGGGACATAACGTTTCTTTCGATATAAATTTTCTAGAAAGAAGTTTTCCTGTAAAAAACACAACTTACGACACCTATAATTTGAGCCGTATATACCTGCCATTTGTCTCCAGTCATAGTCTTTCCGGAATCGTCGAATACTTCAAAATACCTTACGAAAACGCCCACAGGGCAAGCGATGACGCGGAAATGGCAGGGGAAATCTTTTTAAAAATATTCGATTTAATGTACAACCTGGATCCGGAACTTTTAAAAAGACAATTAGAAATCCTGGAAGGGAAGAGCAGTGAAGCCGAGCTTGTAAAAAAAGCTCTGGAGATTTCCCTGCATAAGGGTCTAAACAAAAAAAATTATCCTTTTGAGATACCGATTAATTTCCGGGAAAATAGGGGCAGCGGAATTAATAGTAAATATTCCTCGATAAGAGAATATTTTAACAATAAAAGCCTGGAAGAAAGAAATTCGCAACTCATGATGGCGGAATTAGTTCAATCCGCGATGGCTAACGGAGAATTTCTTCTGGTAGAATCGTCAGCCGGTACAGGCAAGTCTTTAGCGTATCTGGTTCCCGGAATCTTGATGAGCCGGGAAGAAAAAATCCCTATATATATTTCAAGTTACACAAAAAACCTTCAGCAGCAGCTTTTCACCCATGATATTCCTTTAGCCGAAGAAATAACAGGCTGTGGTGTAAACACGGTTCTTGAAAAAGGAAAAACAAATTATCTTTGCCTTAAGAAGATGCAAGAATTATCTAGAAATCTTGAACCGGTTTCTCATAGTGCTCTTCTATTCTGGAGTTTTCTCACAAGAACCGGCGATCTTTCTGAAATATCTTATGTTTTCAGGGAAATAAATAAGGGACTCGTATCCATGGATGAATCCTGTAAAAGGGAACTGTGTCCCCACTATAAAGGATGTTTTTTTTATAATATGAAGAAAAGATTGAATGATGCCGATCTTATTCTCGTGAACCACGCCCTTTTCTTTACCGGAAAAATTAACCCCGGAAATGTTATTTTTGACGAAGCTCACGAATTGGAAAGAGCGGCCACTTTGGGATTTTCCCTGAGCGTAAGTTTTGGAGAAATTCAGGCGGTTCTTAACAACATATCCAGAGACTTAAAGAAACGAAAGATTCTCACGGAAATAAAAACCGTAATCAATAAAGGGAAAGAAACATTCGAAAAAATCGCGGGAAAAGCCCTGCTTGCCAGCAATTATCAGGAAGGGCTATATAGAGGGGAAGACAAATCGTCGCTTCAATCTCTTCAAGAATCTATGGAAAAAATACTTTCCCTGCTTTCCTCAGTCGAATTAAAAGATCAATCAGAAAAAGAAAAATTGAAAGAAATTATAGCGAAGTTTAAGGTTATAATAGAACAGGAAGCAGATGACAGGGTTTTTTATTACAGAATACCTCACCGACAGAGGTTATCTTCGATCGAACTTATAGCCGCTCCTCTCGACTTAGCTCCTTACCTTGAAGAATTTCTCTACCCCAATCTCGCCTCTTTCGTTATGACTTCGGCGACTCTTACTGTGGGGGAATCTTTCGAGTTCATCAAAAATATTTTAGGATTGAACAATTGCGGCGACCGTTTAAAAGAAGTTTCACTACCGGAAACGTATAAATTCAAAGAGCAGGCTTTAACCATTGCCCCCGCATACATTTGCGATCCCGGAGATCCTAATTTTATCGACAATGTCGGTCAATTCATAAAGGATGTAATTATTCCACAGGAAAGAGGAACCCTGGTTTTATTTATGTCTTACAAACACATGAAAGGGGTTTATCAGCATGTGATTAAAGACTTCGAAGCACTGGGGAGAGAACTTTTAATTCAGGGCTATGGAAAATCAAGGAAAAAATTGCTAACACTTTTCAAGGAAAATCCTTCTTCCGTCCTTTTCGGAACAGGTTCTTTCTGGCAGGGGATCGATGTACCCGGCAAATCCCTCGAGATTGTAGTAATAGAAAAATTACCTTTCCCGAACCCTTCCGAGCCCTTAATCGGCGCCAAGTCTGCTTATTTCGAAAGGAAAGGTCTCGGTGGTTTTTCTTATTACATCCTTCCGCTTTCGGTTTTACGATTTAAACAGGGATTCGGAAGACTAATCCGTTCTACAAGAGACATGGGAGCGGTTATCATCCTGGACACCCGGGTCCTTAACAAGTCTTACGGTTCCGCATTTCTGGAATCTTTACCGACGGAGATTTCCGTGGTACGAACAAGTCTGGATGCTCAAAACGCTCTTAATGCCTGGTTTGAAGAAGGAAAAATCCTCAGTGTTTTTACGGAAGAAACAGAATGGGAGCCCTTTTGAAAAAACCGGTAAAAGATATTCTGTTTGTTTCGGTGGGTTATACGCTGGGCGGCACCGAAAACATGATCTCTCTGATCGCGCCCAGACTGAAATCGCGAGGTTACAATGTACGAGTATTGGCTTTTAAAGGCTGGGGTCCCATCTCGGAGAAATTAAAGAAGAGCGAAATTGATTGCGTCGCTCTCCGCGGCAGGGGGAAACTTGATTTACGTGTCCTGTGGAGATATTTTCTCTATCTACGCAAAAATCCACCCGATTTAATAATTGCTTTTCTTTATCGAGCTTACATACCTACACGCATTTTCGGCTTTATTCTCGGCATACCCAATATTTCTTCGGTTCAAGGTGTCTGGGGGTGGGCAAAACCCCTACATAAATTCTTAGAAAAAATAACGTCTCCCTTGTGTTATATCACATATTCCTGTTCTGAAGCGGTTACACATTTTCTCGACAGGGATATTGGCATTAAAAGAAAAAACATTGTTACAATTCCCAACGGAATCGATATAAAATCTTTTTCTGCGAAAATAAATAAAAAGAAAAAAATTTTGGAATTGGGGATTAATCCGGTTTCCCGCGTGGTGGGAACTGTAAGCAGATTGCATGAACCGACAAAAGGGATTAAAATATTATTAGAAGCCTTCAAAATTCTTCAAAAAACCCTTGATTCACAACTGCTCATTGTAGGCAGCGGCAAAGACGAAAAGATACTTAAAAATTTAGCTAAGGATATAAAAATACAAGCTTATTTTTTGGGAGAACGTATAGACATATCAGAAATACTCCAAGTTATGGACGTCTTTGTTCTTCCTTCTTTGTATGAAGGTTTACCGGTTTCTATTTTAGAAGCCATGGCTTGTGGTATCCCCGTAGTCGCAACAGAAGTAGGAGGGATTAAAGAAATCATATCGGACGGCAAAAACGGACTTCTTGTAGAACCCGGGAATCCTTACAGATTAGCAGAGAAGATTAAAGCACTCCTGGAAGACAAAAAAATGAGAGAAGGTTTTGGAAAAGCGGGGTTTAAAATAGTTAAAGAAAATTTCCAAATAGATAAAACCGTGGACAGAATAGAAGAATTATGGAAAAAAGTCTAAAACATAGGAGGAAATATTGAAAGTACCTTTGTTGGATTTGAAACGCCGTTATAATTTGATAAAAGAAGAAATCGATAAGGCAATCGAAGGGGTTTTGAATTCTCAGCATTTTATCCTGGGGGAGGAAGTAACTAAACTGGAAACCGCAATCGCGAAATACTGCGGTACAAAACACGCTGTTGCTGTCGCTTCCGGAACCGACGCTCTTTTGCTGAGTTTGCGAAGTCTGGGAGTAGGGAGAGGTGATTTTGTAATAACGATACCTTTCTCTTTTTTCGCCACGGCGGGCGCGATTCACAATGCAGGAGCTATTCCTCTTTTTGTGGATATAAAACCGGATACATTTAACCTGGATCCGGGAGGAGTAAGAGAATTATTAGAAGGAAAGACTTTGCATACCAAAAGATTAAAAATAGACTTATCGAAAATAAGAACAATAATACCCGTTCACTTATACGGTCAGATGGCTGATATGGATTCCCTTATCGATATCGCCGACCAATACGCCTTACAAATAATAGAAGACGCCTGCCAGGCTATCGGAGCAGAATATAAAGGAAAAAAAGCCGGCTCATTGGGATCTCACGGTTGTTTTTCTTTTTTCCCCACAAAAAACCTAGGGGCTTACGGAGACGGAGGTATGATCACCACAAACCGGGATGAGCTCGCGAGAGAACTAAAAAAACTTAGAGTTCACGGTTCTGAAAAAGATTACCATCATTTATCAGTAGGTTATAACAGCAGATTGGACACAATTCAGGCAGCTATTCTCTTGGCGGAATTTCCCTATCTTGACGATTGGAATAAGAAAAGAGAAAAAAACGCGCAGATTTACTTTGATTTATTGAAGGATATCGAAGGAATAAAATGCCCCTATATAGCAACTGAGCGTAAACATATTTTCCATCAGTACACAATTCGCGTTAATAATAACAAAAGGGATAAACTGGTGAATTTTTTAACAAAAAAAGGGATCGGTACTAAAATATATTATCCCTTACCTCTACATTTACAGGATTGCTTTAATTATCTCGGTTATAAGAAAGAAGATTTTCCTCATTCCGAAAAAGCCGCAGAGGAAGTATTATCGTTGCCGATATTTCCTGAGTTAACCTACGAAGAAATCGAATATACTTGTAAATCTATAAAATCTTTCTTTCATAGAGAGAACAATTAAAAATAAACTATGGCTGCAGATAAAAACAAATGAGTCTCATTAAATATACAAAATCAAAAATAGTTTATTTTACTCCTAAATGGATAAAACGTT
>CAZVXD010000108.1:0-6065 GCA_964631335.1 uncultured bacterium | reverse complement strand
CTTAACATAAAAAGATGAGAAAAGGTATTGCTACACTCCCTCTGCACTGGGGAAAGGCGCCGAGATGGTTATTCGAAGAGATGAAAAAGCTCTCTCTGGGTCTGATGGAAGCTATGTTAGTCGAGTATCCTCCCGTAAAGATTTTAGAAAACCTTTCCGATCCTTTCTGGTTTCAATCTCTCGGCTGTATACTCGGTTTCGACTGGCATTCAAGCGGTTTAACCACGACCACTATGGGGGCTCTTAAAGAGGTTTTTAAAAAACTCGATGCCGGTATTTATATTTGCGGGGGAAAAGGGAAGACTTCGCTGAAAACCCCGGATGAGATAAGGCGGGTTGGATATAAGGAAAGTATAGATGTGAATTCCCTTATATATACAAGTAAAATGACTGCAAAGGTAGATAATTCAGCTCTTCAGGATGGATATTCTATTTACCATCATACGATTATATTCACATCTAAAGGGCAGTGGAGTGTGGTGCAGCAGGGTATGAATGAAAAGAATCGCATGGCACGAAGATACCACTGGTTTTCTAATTCGTTAAAAGATTATACATGCGAACCTCACAAAGGTATTATTACCGATGGTTTTACAGATCCCTTAAATATGGTTTCCGTGGATTCTGCCGGCGCGAGGGAAGTTTCCGCGGAATTGGCGGCTGAATATCCTGAAAAAACACTTACTGAATTAAAGAAAATAAGAGAGTTGAAACTTCCTTCACGTCATTACATAATTGGCTCTGATTTGAATCTGAACAAATTGAAAAAACCGCTGGAATTGGCTTTTAACAGACAGCCCGAAAACTTTGAAACTCTTTTAGGGATTAAAGGGGTCGGTCCGGCGACAATAAGATCTCTTGCCCTGATCGGTGAGTTTCTATACGGAGAAAAACCGAGTTTCAAAGATCCCGCAAGATACAGCTTCGCCCACGGAGGTAAAGATGGAATACCTTATCCTGTTGATAGAGAAAACTATACAAGGTCTATTCTCTATTTAAAAAAAGCTGTTTCTATGGCGAAAGTAGGAGATAATAGTAAGTTAAAATTACTAAAAAGGCTTGCTTTAATAGATAATAATATTAATATAAATAATCTAAAAAGCAAAGGAGGTAAATATGTTAAAGAGTAAAATTGGTAAAAGCTTGTTGATTGTGTTGTGTCTCTTTGTTACCGGCAACGTATTCGCTATGACGTGGGCGGAATTGAAAGGACAAATAGAAGCAAAATATGGGTCTTTCTCAGACGAAGTCCAGGATATGGAAATGGTGGTGGAAACAGAGTCCAAAGGTATGGAAAAGATGCAGGGTCCCGGACCTTCAGAGGTTAAAATGTTAAGAAAGGATAATAAGTACAGAATGGAAACGAAAATGATGATGCCTGAGGGATCAGGTATGCCTGATATGACTAATATAATGATATATGACGGTGAGGCTTTATGGTCGGTGAACCAGTTTGCCGGTAAGACCAAAATATCTGATGATGCCGATACTAAGGGAGACCAATTAAGCTGGTGGAAGGATATGCCTGAAAACGGTAAAATAATTGGTTCTGAGAAATTGGGAGATAAAGACTGCTATGTGGTTGAAGCCTGGGATATAGATACATCTTCTGCGGCAGAAAAGGGAGAAAATAAAATTAAAGGTTGGATTGAGAAAGGAACTCTTCTTCTAATTCAGAGTGAGTTTAAAGGACCAAAAGACGAGACCTTTAAAGCGGTAAATTCTAACTTTCAAAAAGTAAAGAATTGGGAATTACCCTATACTACCGAGATATATGTGGGAGAAGAGCTAATATCAAAAACCACGATAAAATCTCTTAAGATTAATCAGGATCTTTCGGATGATCTTTTTGACGCTGATAAAGTTAAAATGGAATCAAAAGGTATGCCCGGTATGCCTAACATGAATAATATGATGAAGAATTTCAAACCTGGGCAGTAAAATTTTAATTTGACCACGAAAAGCGCTAAATAGACGAAAATTAAATGGTGTGGAGATAAAAAATTCCACACCATTTTTTATTATTCCTTTTTTAAACTACTCTCTACTAACGACTCTCTAATTTATCAAGCATAAATTTACTTACGCTCATATAATCATGCTCTTTTTTTACCCAACTGCGGCTATCAGCGCTTCTTCTCACAAGAGTTTCAGGCTTTTTTAATATTTTTTCTAAAACCTCTTTAATATTGTTTTTATTGGCGTTTATAAAGGGATGTACTTTTAAAAACTTTTCATATCGAGGGTTTATGTAAGTTATGCAGGGTATTCCCATGGATAGACATTCCATAGAATTCATCCCGTAGCCGAATCCCCCAAGATCCGTCAGCTGGTCTATAAGAACATCACATTTTGCTTCTTTAATTTTTAGTACTTCTTTATGGGGTTTGTTTTCGATTAAAAGAAATTCAAAACCGTATTTGTTTTTAAGTTGATCTACAGCTTTTAATACGTATTCCGTGCCCTTTAAATATCTTTTTGTGGGAGCGTGGCAAATAGTTATTTTATTGTTTTTTAATATTTCCTTTTTTTCGAATTTATCCACTTCAAAAGGGAAAGGAACATACTCTACTTTGGGATGAATGAAAGTATGGTCGAATTCAGTTGTGAATATTGCGTCCGCTAATTTTTCGATATGAGGAAACACTCCTCTGAGTCTAACATCGCTGCCTAAATATAGTATGGCAATTTTTTTATCCATTCTTTCCAGTGATTCTACTATTTTACCGTTTCGCAATAAGCCGAGTCCTCCGTCCAAAAAATAACAATCGAAAGAATAAATAAAATCTTTCAACGGACTGATTTGGAAATTCCAGAGAGTATCTCTAAAGAGATAGAAAATTCTTTCAGCGGTTTTCGGGCTCCACTCGGGAGGATCGCCTTTTTTATGCGAATAGCCATAAGTCCCTGTCTTGGCGGCTTTTTTTAAACTTCTTAATGACCAGGTATTTGAGAATGGTAAATTAAGAACAATATCATCCCAGTGAGACCTTGGACTTCTAAAATATGTCATTAGCCGGGAATAATGCCCCATTTTCCTTTCTGCTTTGACTAAAATTCCCGGTACGCCCGCTACGTTTTCAGAAGCTATGTGTAAAATGCGCATATAACACAGAATAAAGAAGTCAGAAGCCGGAAGCCAGAATAGATGGGATGGAAATAGCTGCTCTTCTTAATTGCGAGGTTAAACCATAATTTTCTTCTTTAGGAAATTTATCGGTAAATTCATAGATTTTTAAAACAAATTGATGAGCTTTCTGCCAAACAATTAAATCCTGAAAAGTTCTTGCTGGGTGTTTTTCAATATTATTCTCTGATAATGTTCGTGGTAACTGTTTGTTTGAGAGGGGAGAGGATTCTGGATTCTGACTCCTGGATTCTGAATTCATTTTTTACTTTCCTAAGCAATCATCTATAAGTTTTTGCGTGATTTTTTTTGAGTATCTCACAACCTTTATCGATTCAGGTGGTTCGAAATTATCTTTTTCTTTCAGGAGAAGGACCTGCGGAATTTCCAGGAAAAAAGCAATAGTCGAAAGATCGTTTTTTTTGGTGATAAGTTTTGATGTTTTACGTATTTCGTCTTCATTAGAAACTTTAGTTAAGCTGTGATATGTGGCATTTATATCCGAAGAAATACCGATAGATTCGATATTGGTATCTTTTTTACCCGAGCGCTTAGTCCTGATGGCTTTTGTTTTCCATTTAACTTCAGGTAGTCCAAGTAATTTTATCAAATATTGATACCTGTTGGTGATAGATTGTGTTTCCGATTTTGCCGTAATGTTGACACCGGGTCCCTCGAATATAGAAGCGACAACAGGTTTCTGTAATATATAAGAAAAAATGTGGCTGTTTTTTCCGTCCAGATCGATAAAAAGATCAAACTGCTGGTTTATTCTGTTTTTGAGTCGGTGTATGCCGATAAGACCATTTTTGCCGGAATATGTGACGGTTTTTACTCTCAGTCGTCTGAAATATTTGGTATCTTGATTCTCTGGGATTAAAAGAGTTACCCTATATTTTTTTTGTAAAGTTTCTACGAGGGGTAAAGAATAAAGTAATTCTCCTTTAGTTTCAGACGGCTTTATAGCTATTGTTTTAGTCTTTTTCAGCGGAAAATCTATTTTTCCGGATTTCGTTTTATTCCAAAAGAGAAGAACTGAAGAAGTTATTTTATTAAGCATTTGTTACCTCGACATCGAAAATTTTTCCCGGATTTAGTATATTCATCGGATCGAACTCCCTTTTTATATTTTTCATTAGATTTATTTGTTTTTCTGTCCTCGAGTATTTCAAATATTTTTTCTTTGTAAAACCTATTCCGTGTTCTCCGCTTATCTTACCACCGAAATCATTCAATTTCTTGAATAATTCTTTAATTATTTTATCTCCGTTATCTTCCCATTCTTCGTTTTTTAAAATATTTACGTGAAGGTTCCCGTCTCCTATGTGCCCGAAAGTAAAAATTCTGGTATCGAATTCTTTTTCCATTTTTTTTATTTCAGGGACAAATTCAGGGATATTAGCTCTGGGTATCGATACATCTTCGGGAATAATAGTCCCGAATAGATCCAGAGCTTCCGATATACTCCTTCTAAAGTCCCATATTTTTTCCTGCCGTTGTCTTTCTTCGGCTACGAATACATCTGCCGCGTTATTCTCTAAAAATTTGGTACCGATTATTTCAAATTTTTTTTCTATTTCTTCCTTTGAATATTCCAGTAATTCAGCAATCAGTAAAGTTCCTTCTTCCGCCATGGGTATTTTTTTATCCAGTTTGGTAACAGCAGTTTTAACGCAGTCTTTATCTATTATTTCGAAAGCGGAAGGAATAATTCCGCTCGAAAGTATATTAAATGCGGCTAAAGAGGCGTCTTCAAGGTTCTTAAAAGGCGCCACCAGAGTCGCGGAGTAGGGGGGAAGCGGTTTAACATCCAAAAATATTTTGGTTATAATTCCGAGAGTCCCCTCCGAACCGATTATCAGATTTAAAAGCGAATATCCCGTGGCGTTCTTTTTTAATTTTCCGCCCAAAGATTCTTTTGTCCCGTCAGGAAGAATGACTTCGATTCCTCTCACATATTCTCTTGTCAGACCGTAGCGGAGACACCTGGCGCCTCCCGCGTTTGTCGCCACATTTCCTCCTATAAAACAGGAATCGACCGAAGAAGGATCGGGAGGAAAGAAAAATCCGTATTGTTCGAGAAATTTATTTATTTCTTCAGTAATAACACCCGGTTCAACTTCCAGAATACAGTTTCTTTCATCGAAATCGATGATTTTATTCATTTTTTCGAGAGAAAGAACAATTCCTCCGTTTACCGCGAGAGGTCCGGCTGTTCTGCTTGTACCTCCTCCTCTCGGAATTATCGGTATTCCTTTTTTCTGGTCTATTTCGAGAAGTCTCGATATCGAGGCTGTTTCATCAGGCAGGAAAGCCGCGTCTGGGAGGAAATAATAATCGCCGGGAGTCTCATCCCGCGCGTATTTTTCCATTTTTTCTTTGTTTGTAAGTAATTCGTAATCAAACTCTTTTTCGAGCTGCGCCAATTTTTCCATAGGCTAAAATAATAGTAAGTTACTTATAGTCAAGAGTAAAAAAACTAAATCAACCACAGAGAACACAGAGATTCTTATTTTGTTTAACCGCCACCCATCACTCCGATGAAAACACGGAGTTCGCAGAGTCCGCACAACCCTATCCCCAAATTCTTTTGAACCACAAAGAAAACCAACATCCTCGATGTTTTTTGTTTGTTCCTCATTACGAATTTGACATCTTGCTTTACCTGCAGAGGCATTAAATTATAATTTTCATTTTCAAGTAGATTTGATTAAAAGCGGTTGATATTACTAAATTTTTAATGTCCGCATATAAATTTTCGGAGAGTCGGGGAAAGTCTTTACTTATACTTGACAAACAAAAATGTCATAATATATTCGAATGATTGACTAAACTTTTTGTAAAATCAACTTTGGAGTTCACCTGAAAATCAATAAATACAGTTGCGCCCGTAGCTCAACTGGACAGAGTAGCGGACTTCGGATCCGCTGGTTGAAGG
>CAZVXD010000107.1:0-6195 GCA_964631335.1 uncultured bacterium | reverse complement strand
ATCCCCAGTCACTGGTTAAAAAAACACAAAATATTCGTGTTATTCGCGTCCAAATATAGATACCAGATACCCGGTATCAGGTTCCTGTCAAACCATTTATCACATACCACCTATTACCTATCACAAATAACTCAATTTACCAAATTACCGATAACTAAGTTTTCCGCCTAACGAACTGATGATTAAACTCCTTGACAATTAATCCTTTTCTCAGTAATATTTAATTCAATCAAAAGGGAGGAAAAATGGCAATACTAAAAAAGATTTTAATCGGTATAGGAGCTATAATTGTTCTGTTTGTAATTATATTTGGCATATATCTTATTATTCACATCCAGGATGTCGCGGAACCTATGGAAGTAGGCTCCCCTGATTTGAGTAAGAAGATTTTGATTGCTACTCAGGGAAGTGAATATAAGAACGTTTTATTGGATACACTCATTGTTAGAATTAAAGGCAAGGGTGTTTATATTAGCGTAATAGATATTTCTGATTTGAGTGAAATAAATCAGGAAGACTGGGACGCGGAAGTTATCATTCACACCACCGAAGGTTGGAAATTGCCAGACCCTGTTAAAGAATATCTTGATAGAATTGATAATCCTAATGAGGTAATTCTTCTTATTACTTCAGGAGATGGCAGTTGGAAACCTGAAGAATGTAAAGTCGATGTTCTCACTTCCGCTTCGAAAGTTACTGATATATCTGAAAAATCTAATAGCATAGAGAAAAAAATAAATTCACTTTTAGAAATTAAAGAAGAATAAAAACCTGAATTGTTTTTATCAGCTTTTCAGAGCTCCGCCTATTGCTCC
This sequence comes from uncultured bacterium, assembly GCA_964631335.1. Taxonomy (GTDB): domain Bacteria; phylum Hydrothermota; class UBA3072; order UBA3072; family UBA3072; genus JAFGHJ01. The sequence continues at coordinate 5,380 of CAZVXD010000107.1, read as the reverse complement.
GCCTATAAGACCGAGTATTCCGAAGTAGAGAGAAGAAATAATAATAGTGCCTCCTGAGAAGGCTCCCAAAATTACTCCCAGTACAGCTCCGGGGTGTCCTCCCAGAATTGCTCCCCATACTCCGCCTATAGCAGTGAAAAATATGGTGGCGATTACGCCTATTATGGTTCCGCTTAGAAAACCGGCTAAAGCTCCTCTGCCGGCGCCCTTCGCGATAATTCCCGCCAGGAATCCCGCGAGAATATGTCCCACAACGGGAATGCTGTTGAGAACTGCCATGGCTATCGCTCCTACAAAGACAGCCAGAAAAAGCATTTCAACCTCCTTACGTCATTTGGCGATAATTTTATCTATTTCTTTTATTATGTCAAGACCATCTGTAAGATAAAAGCAAAAGCTTCTGGTTATAGTTGAATGGTAAATGCGTAAAAGCGTAGAAGCGTTAGAGCGTAGAAAAGAGTTCGGAGTACCGAGTTAAAGAAACTACAATCCCTACATGCTAATTAGTTTTGACATTTGACAATGGATTTTGGACTTTAGACTAATTTTTTCTTCCTGCTCTTTTAGAGATTTGGGCAGTATGCCAATATTTCTTGACTTTTTATTTAAATAGACAATATTAATGCGAGGAAGTTTTTATGTTGACTATTAAATGTGCGGGATGCAAAGCTAAGATATTTAAATATGAAAAGATTGGGAAGGGAAAAGTCCTTTACTGTTATAAGGATAGAATTAAAGAAGATTTTAGTTCTAAAAATGGCAAAGAGTATAAATGCGAGAAGTGCGGTAGGGTTATCGGAATAGACCAGGGCGGAAGAATAAAAATGAAACAAAATACTTTTACCGCATCGGGTTTTAAAATATAATTTTAAGATTTTGAATGTTGAGTTTTGAATTCTTTATTTTTCCTGAAACCTAAGACCCAAAACCTATAACCTATTTTCACATGTAGAACTTGTAGAAACTGTAGTTGTTGTTTTTTTTCTAAAACCTAAGACCTATTTCTCACATGTAGGACATGTAGAAATTTTAGTTGTTTTTAACTCAACAAACCCAACAAACTCAAAAAACCCGGCACTCCGCACTCTTTTCTACGCTCTAAATATAATAACTTTCACACACAGAGATACGATTATTTAATAATCAGCAGCTTATGTGTTTTTCCTGTTCTTTGAATATTAACAAAGTAATAATCCGATGGAAGAAGATTTATTTTTTCTATATCGATTTTTCTGCCCGTCTTAGTAAAAATACTTATTTCTTCTGTGTACATTAATCTTTGAAGATCGGAAAAGAATAAAAGTTTATCCGCCGGCTCCAGAATTTCTTCTATGCTTTGATGATTAGGGAAGAGATCGGACCATTTGTACCATACGGGAGTAAAATAAGAAGCGTCATGTAATGAATCCGCGAAGGAGATCGCGAAGAGTGAATCATTGGGAAGGAAAAACATTGTTTGCAAGGTGTGCTCACTCGCCACGGCTTTCATTATATTTCGGATTTTATCAAAGGTTATATCGTTGGATGTTTGTAGCGAGTCAAGAACTGTCTGATATCTGGAATCGTATATAGGTTCATAATTAACTTCTTCATGATTGAGCGTTAAAAGATACCATGGGAAAAGATTTTCATCATTTTCGGAGGTTCTGAAAGTGTCTCCTGTTTCGTTAACACATTCTAAAACCGCGGCGCATATTGTGGAAGAATCGACGTATGGTATAATTGTGTGCAAAAGCCACGCGCCGGCGTTGTTTACTTCCAGGATTTTTTCATAAGGGTCCCGGAAATTAACCGTTCCGTCTTTATTAAAATCTGAAATTTCCAGGATTTCCCTCTGTATAAATTGCATGGGGACCATTTCGGGGACCTTATTAGGAGTGTAAGAATGAAAACCCGCGTTGATTTCAAGTACCAGCATGTCTTCATTCATACCTGAGATAGTTGAAATTATACCGGGATAACCAAAGCCGACCCAGGCTTTTCCGCTGTCGGGTTGGTACGTCATTATGAGTCCCCGTTCCGTGTCACTTATTCGGTCGGTTAAATCAAAATTTCTGCCCAGAATTATATTTCCTTTTATCAAAGTGTCGTTCATTGTCGCTTTACCCCAGGCGGATAAAGAACTGCAGCCAAGGCTTTGTACGCTTGAAAAAACGTAGTTTATATCGAAAACTGAATTTGCGAGGAGAATATCTGTCACATTCATATCTCTATACAGTTCGTCTATATAAAGTTCTTCTCCCGCGGCTATTATTCCATCTAATATTCCTTTTGCTTCATTACGGTATTTTTGAGGAACGAAAAAATAGTTTCTGTAGTTAAGGCTTAAATATTCGTATTCAAGGAAAGATAAATCAGTTATTTCAAAGAAGAATTCAGAAAGGAAATCGACTATTCTTTTATTTAATAAATATCCCTGCGCGAATCCCATCTCATAATTACTTCCCCATACATTCAGGATTTCCTGATTTTCGTTATATTTTAAAGACCCGTTGATTGCTAAGGATTGTATGGTTGTGAATAGTAGTAACAGTAAAACAAACTTTTTCATTCTGTTTTAGAAGAAAAATTAATTGCTGATTTCGTCGAGATCGACTTTGGCGTTCGTGTCGATATTATGTGCTTCGAACCATCCTCCTATCATTTCGAGAACGTATTTTATTTTTGTCGATTGAGACGGATAAGTTGCAAGTGAATCTAAAGGTGTTTCGAGGGGTTCTTTCTTCATATTTACTATTTCTGAGATTGTTCCGTCTGATTCTATATAGGCAAGATCTATATCGAAGTTACAACCTCTCATCCAGAAAGATCTCCCTCTCTCATCCGGAAAAACGAAAAGCATTCCGTGGTTATCCGCGAGTGTGTCTCTGTAAGATAAACCTAATTCCCATTCCCGGGGAGAATCCGCGATTTCAATCGTTATTGATTGATCCCCGATTTCCAGACTTATGGTATTTTCTTTTTCTTCTTCTCCGGAATTATCGCAGCCTGCCGGAGAGAATAACAGAAAGAGCAGTATTAAAAAAAATCCTTTTAAAAATCTTATCATCATTTCTCCTTTGAGGGTTGTGTTACAGTTAAATTTTGTCAACATCTATCGATAAGACAGTGGACACACCCACTTCTTCCATAGTTATACCGTATATAAAATCGGCGTGTTCCATGGTGGCTCTGTTATGTGTTACAATCAAAACCTGAGAATTTTCCGAAAATTCACGTAAGATATCGTTGAATCTTTCAAGATTGTTTTCGTCGAGCGGCGCGTCTATTTCGTCCATAATGTAGATGGGGGATTGTTTTTTCCTCATGATTGCCAGCAGAAGAGCGATCGCGGCGAGAGTTTTTTCACCCGTAGAAAACAATTCCATGCTTTTCAGTTTTTTTCCTTTTGGTCTTACCAGAATTTCTATGTCGGATTCGAGAATGTTTTCGCTCGGTAATCTAATATCCGATTCTCCTCCCGGCGATAATTTGCTGTAAATAGCTTTAAAGTCGTTTCTGATGCTCAAAATTGTTTCCCTGAATTCTCTTCTTGCTTTTCCGTCGATTTCCTCTATGGTTTCTTCTATATCTTCTTTCGAAGATATCAAATCGGATCGTTCCGCTTCTATCTTGTCCAGTTCCGTTTGTTTTTCTTCATATTGACTTAGCGCCAGCGGATTTATGGGATAAAGGGCTTCGATTTTTCGCTTTATTCTTTCGATGTTATCTTCTATATTTTCTTCTGTTTTTACTTCTTCTCCTTTTATTTCGGAATCGAATTCCTTAAATATACTGCTTTGAATACTTTCTTTTTTGTATTTTTCTTCAGAAAGAGTCATCTTCAAATCATTTATTTCTCTTTCGAGTTGACTCCTTTCTTCCCTGGCGGTAGAGTATTTTGTTTTTTTCTCTTCGAGATTCTCTTCTATTTTTTGTATTTTGTCGTTTAGTTTATTGTTTGTACTTTTTAATTCTTCGAATTTCTCTGTTCCCTTTTTAATCTCTATGTCCAGTTTCTTTATTTCTTCTTCGAGAAGTGCTTTTCGCTCTATTAAACGTAAACCTTCTTTTAGCCTTCCTATTTCTTCCCTGGTTTCGCTTTCTTTATCTGTTATTTTATCTTTATTTTTTTCTACTTCCCGTAGTTCTTTTTCCGCGTTTTCTCTTTTAGATTCGATTTCTCCCTCTTTTTTATAATCTGATGAAAGTGTTTTTTTAATATTTTCTTTTTCTTTATCTTCTTCTTCTATGGCTTTGATAATATTTTTAAGTTCTTCTTTACCTTCACCTATACTGTTATTGAGAGATTCTATTTTGAGTTCTACCCGGCTGATTTCAAATTCGAATTTAGCTTTTTCCGCGGTAATTTTTTCTCTTTCGATATTTTCTTTCTTCAGTTCGTTCTCTAACCGGTTTATATTTTCTATTAGGTTATTTCTTTTTTCTTCCAGCTTTTTAATTTCCGTTTCATATTTCTTCTCTTTAAGGGTGAGTTCTTTTTCTTTCGCTCTTCTTACCAGAATTCCTTCTTTGTTTTTAGAGAGCAGAATAAAATTATCCGTTATAACATCCCCATTTTTTGTTACCCAGAATCCGCCCTTTTTAGCTTTCTCTATACCTTCTTCGAGAGTTTCCGCGAAATTATATTCAGAAAGCTCCTTTTTTAAAAAGTGAGCGAATTTTCCAGAAACAGCGTCAGAAAGTCCGCCTTTCTGTGAAGATTCTCCTGTATCTTCTATGGCGAACACTCCGCCTTTTAGAGACTCCTTTCTGATGAAATCCAGGACTTCTTTCATCTTTCCGGATTTTACAACAGAGCTTTTTACTCTTTCTCCGAATATCGCTTCTATAGCGGCTTCATACCCTTTTTTGACTTCCAAATCGTCGGAAAGAGAACGAAGATCGAATTTCGCGTTTATTTTTTTCATCTCGTTCGATATCTCGATATCTCTGTTTTTGTAAAATTCTATTTCTTTTTTCGTTTTTTCGTTCTCGGATATTAGAGAAGTTAATCTTTTTAAAACGGAAGTTTTCTCGTTTTCATGTTTGTCGATCGATTGATTAAGTTTGTTGATTCTTTCCGTGTTGGCTTTTAACTTTTTCTCTATTTCTTTTTCGGAGGCGTTCAATTCCTTTATTTTTAAATTTTCTTTTTCGATTTCTTTTTTGTATTCTTCTTCGTTTTTTTTAATAGAAATAGTACGTGTATTTTGTTCTTCCCTTTTCGCGGTGAGAGAAATAGATTTTTCTTTTAATGATTCGATTTTTTCCGATATCGCGGAATGTTCTTTTTCTATTTCGTTTATTTTTTCTTTGTGAATCCGGATTTTTTCGTTTAGTTTTTCTTCCGCCTCTTCGATATTATCTCTTTCTTTTTCTAAATTTTCTATTATAGAAG
>CAZVXD010000106.1:0-6228 GCA_964631335.1 uncultured bacterium | reverse complement strand
TTCCCCTTCACGGCAGCCATGATCTGGCTTCTTTTCCTTTTTGAGAAAATATCATGACTTTTACGTCTGCTTATAACTCTTTTTATTATCTTATTTTTCATGTATAATTATTATAATATGAAGGGAAAAACCCTGAAAACAATAGATCTCTTCGCGGGAATAGGCGGAATGCGTCTAGGATTCGAGGGAACGGGATTCAAAACGGTTTATGCCAACGATATAGACAAATATGCTTGCAAGACCTACGAAGCGAATTTCGGAAAAATAGACAACAGAGACTTGGAAACGGTGTCTTCCAAAGAGATTCCCAATTTCGACGTTCTCTTGGCCGGTTTCCCCTGCCAACCGTTTTCCATGATAGGAAAACGGGACGGTCTTAACGACAAACGCGGGAGGGTCTTCTTTGAAATACTGAGAATTTTAAATGAAAGGAAGCCAACCGCTTTTTTGTTAGAAAACGTGAAATATCTTCAAAAGCACAATGGCGGAAAAACTTTTGAATTTATCGAAAATAAATTGAAAAAAGCGGGCGATGGCTACGACATATTTCCTCAGATCTTGGATTCTAAAAATTTCGGAGTTCCGCAGCATCGAGAAAGAATTTATATAATCGGTTTAAGGAAATCTATTCGGAGAAAATTCGATTTTCCGCAGAAGATAAAACGAACGGTGAAAAACGAGCTTAAGAAAATTCTTGAAAAAGACGTCTCTGAAAAGTATTATTTATCCGAGAAATATTATTTGGGTCTTCTCAAGCACAAAGAACGTCATCAAAAAAAAGGAAGCGGATTCGGTTGTGAAATTCTGAATGCGAACGGAATCGCTAATACCATCGTATGCGGAAATATGGGCAGGGAAAGAAATCTTATCAAAGATAAACCGTGTAAAAAAAATCGCTGGGGAATAAGACGTCTTACGGAAAGAGAATACGCGCGTCTGCAGGGTTTTCCCGATTCATTCAAAATCCCCGTTTCAACGACTCAAGCTTATAAACAATTCGGCAACGCGGTCACCGTTCCAGTTGTAAAAGAAATAGCCAAGAATTTGATTAATTGTTTGTCGTAAATTCTTTATACACCGAATCGACGAGTTTCCTTATCTCTTGTTCTTTCATCAAATCTATATTAACGGGCTCGGTAGTCCCAGAGGGAATAAGTTCTGTGATTTTTTTTGCGATTTTTTGATAATCTTTCGGCTTCAGTTTCGAAACGATGCCCGAAAACTTTTCCCTTAAAATCGGCATTATCTTTTTGCTTATTACCAATTGTTCGCCCCTATCGATGAAAGCGTCCCATCCGCTCCAACTGTTAATCCATTGCAAATCCGGTACCGTCGCCAAAAGCCAACATTTACGGTAATGATCTTTCTTCGTTCCTGAACGTCTTGCGTCGAAACCACGTTTCAATTCTTCGCGAAAATATTGACCGATTGCGGGCCAGATGGTGTTATTATCGACATCTATCTGATCCAAATTTTTCATGTTTTCCAAAAGATCGTCGATTTCATTCCCCAACCACTTCCATTTGTTTAATTCGTTTTTTTTGTCGCCAGGCGCCAAATCGTCATATCGTTTATTGATTTCTTTAACCGCCTTTTTCAACTCCTCGTCTAAACGATCCGCTTTTTCTCTCCTTTCGCGAGTCAATGGTACGTCTTCTGGGATGTAATGTGTTATCTCCCTCTCTTCGCCCATAATATTTATTTTTTTCTTTATCCTTACAACCATTTTTTAAATTAAATTGTTTATATCGAACCGAACGACGCTAATGGCTTTTGCTAGTTCGGCGTAAACGATTTTAGGATCGTCGCTTGAAAGCCTCTCTACGTCGAATGGAAGTTTTTTCATTTTTTCTTCGTCTTCGACTTCGCCATCTTCCACCTGTCTGACGAGCATCTGCAATGCCCCCATACAAAAGATCTCGGAAAGATAATTCGTCAATCGATATTCATTTTCGTCGTTATAATGATAGGTCGGATGATCTATATTGTAATACAAGGTGTACTTATTATCGCCTTCGGGATATAATTGCCACTCCGATTTTTCTATTTCCGGTTTTTGAAGCTCACTGAAAGGCAAACCGCGAATTTCAAAAGGACCAGAGAGCTTGGGATCCATTTCTATCCAAAATCTTCTGGTTATTTCGTCGACGGTCTTTTTCGTTTCGGCGTTCCTCAATGAAAACCTGATTTTATACTCCCCTTCCGAAGGAAATATTTTTTTGGTTGCTTTGAAGGAATACTCGTTTATATCCGATATTCCAGAAGTCGGCTTGAGCAAAAAACTTTTGTCGTCCAAATCCAAGACTACCCTATCTCCAGAAAGCACGAATGCCTTGAAATTCACTTTCAACTTTTTTTCCGTTTCATTGAAAACTTTCGCGCAAAAACCGTCCAAAGATTCTCCGTAATTCAATCGCGGCGTATTCCCAGGATTCGGAAAATTCAAATCGCTCATCCTGAGCCCGATTTCTTTGATCGGGCCGTCGCTGCCGTCATCGTCGCCGCCGCCTCCGCCTCCGCCTCTGTTTCTTTTGGAGAATGGCCAACTTTTCGTAACGGCGCGCATAATACTAACCGCTTTGTTTTCCGCGGCACTCCTGCGCATTTTTTCGCGTTCTCGAATATCTATACCTAGACCGAGTTTTTTATTTCCGAACGTTTCTAACTCTTCTTCAATTATTCTTTCTATCTTTCTCCATATACCGATGTCTCTGAAGCCATAGTGATTCGGCAATTCGATTTTTCTCAATGTAGCATCTAAATCTGGTTCGAATTCCACATAGCCGTAAACCTTATCCCGCAGTATTTTGTTGGGAAATTTGACAATATCTACTTTCATATTTCCTCTGAATACGGCTACACCTCTGTGAATTTCAGGCGCATCTTTTTCCAAATCGCAAGCGAAACACACTCGTTTAATCTTATATTGAGATCTTTCAAATTTAAATTTAATTTCGTCTTTCTCCTCTTTACACCAAGTCTTGAACGTTTTCGTTTCTTCGGTTTTTTTGGTAATCGGGAAAAAATCCGGTGGATTTGCGCGCAATATGTTTCCTCCGTATTTGACGTTTATCTCCGCGCCGAATTTGACAATAATCGGCCACCAAGTTTCTTCTATGAAACGCATAAAATCTCCTTTTTTAATGGATTCTATCACTTCTTCCTCGGGATTCCTTATTATCACCCTAGTTCCCTGATGATCTATCGCTTTCAAGCCAAGACATTCTTCGATCTTTTTTCTGCCGTTGTCTTCATCGTAATGGAGAATGGGACATCCTTTGTGAGTCGCTTGCGTCACCCCCATCCTGTAGCTTCCGTCTCCCCTTAAACTATCATAGAATATCGCATGATCTTTTGATGCTGCTATAAAAATCATTTTCCCTTGACCACGAGCACCCAGATTTTCTTCGTCTCCTTTGCCGAAGGCTAACGATTCCCATCGAGCCCACCTTTCTTCTTCTGGAGGATTTTCATCTTCCGTCACGTCTTTGGCCGTCATTTTACCACTCAAACCGTGCGTACCGAAGTCGCTCATTATTAACATTTTGAGGTCTGGTTTTTCTATCAATTCGAATTCAAACTTCCAATTATTCTTTACGTAATTCCGTGTTTTCTTGATGCACGCATCCCAACCGTTCTGAATGGCGTCCTTTTGAATTCCGTGCTCCAAACTCAAAGGATAACTCTCTAGAGTATTCTTTGCTATTTGTATATAATCGGCGGGGCGTTCTCTTAACTCGGTGCCCTTTTCCAATAAATCTTTGATGCTAAAATCTTTTTCCATATCTATATTATAGTTTAAATTTTTTGTATCCCGGAAAATGAAATTTTGCTTTGATTTCCTTTAAGCGATGGTCTATTTCTGAAAAAATTTTACTAATCTCTTTCTCATTATAATTATAAGCACTTCTATTCGCACAGTTACCGAGTATTTTTAACCTCTTCAGAACTTCGTTGGTCCTGTAAACTGCCAGCTTTTTAAATCTTTGTCTTTTTTCATTTTGATCAGCCATAATCTTTATTTTTTAGTTTATTTAATAATCAAAACCTTTCTTTAATAAGGATATCATGCCCTTATGGTATTGTCAACACCCTTATTAAAGGCTTTCTTAAAAATTAGGTTCGACAAACTCGAACACGAATTACTTGACAATGATTTCTGAAGAGTTAAAATAGGATAAAGAATTAGAAGTTTTGACAATTAAACCAATTAATTAGTTGCAATAATAGGATACTATTCCCAATATAATGGGTATAGAGAAAATTGATAGAATGGACTGGAATTAGTTGGAAAGGACCAAATTTGTTTATTGGTCACCCTATGGGTTTCCTCAATGCAATGAGGACATCATCTAAGGCTTAGGCTTTATGTTATGTCCTCATTGCGTTTTATTTTGGACAGCATAAAGCTGTCCATTTTTGTTTTTGAAAAAGGTTAAGTCTATAAATATAAAATTAAACTAAGGCAAAACAATGTAAATCTAAAATAATCGTAATAAATTAAATAATTAAAATTAATCTAAGGAAAAACATGGAAGACATAAAACAATTAAATAATAAGCTTAATATCGTTTACGTTTCCGCAGATCTACTCCGACCGTCCGAATATAACCCGAGGTCTTGGAGTAAACTGGCAATTGCTCAATTGAAAGAAAGCATTAAACGTTTTGGTCTAGTTGACCCAATCATCGTCAATTCGGCTCCGAATCGGAAAAACATAGTGATCGGCGGTCACTTCAGACTGTATATTGCCAAAGAATTGGGAATAGATACGGTGCCAGTACTTTATCTGAATATCCCTGACATAGAAAAAGAAAAAGAATTGAATCTCAGGTTGAATAAAAACGTTGGAGAATTCGATTGGGATTTGCTCGCAAAATTTAGCGAAGAATTCCTTGCCGATGTCGGATTTTCCAGCGAAGAACTGGATGAGATTTTCGAGATTGATGAAATGCTGGAAGAATTCAATTTAGAAAAGGAGCTGGAAAAGCTCAATATCCAGAACATAGCAATCCAAAAAGGAGACGTGTATCAGCTCGGTTCTCATAGATTAATGTGCGGCGATTCAACGGTTGAAGCTGATATATTGAAGTTGATGAACGGAGAAAAAGCTAACTTCTGTTTTACAGATCCGCCCTACCGGCTAGAATATTTAAAAACCAAATATAAGGGTAAAAGTCCCGGGTTTGGATATCGCAGAAACCGAAAATACCTTGAAACAGACGAACTGCCCGCTGACTTTACAGAAAAGTGGATGGCTAACATACATAAAATTCAGAAGGAGGATTTTCACATCATCGTTTTTGAGAATTGGAAGAACCTTAGAGAAATCTGGGGTGAAATGGAAAAGTATTACAAAGTAAGGAATATGATAGTTTGGAGGTTGCCAAACAGAACGCAAGGTTTTGCTGCCAAATACAGATTCTTTAGTAAACATGATGTAGCGATGGTCGGAAATTCCGGAGAGACGGAATTGAACTTAGAGGATGAAAAAGAATTATTGCAAAACGAGTACGAAACGGCCTTATATGCTATTGACGGAAAACCGCATTGGGAGGGTTATGAAAAAGGTAAGAAAATCTGTCCTACTGACTTCATAGAATATAATGCAGATGATGCTAAACATTCAGGTCAAGGAGTCGTCTTCGGTTGTAAACCCGTTGAGATTCTTATCCCCTACATAAAGGTCTTAACTAAAAGAGATGATTTGATAGTTGAACCTTTTGGGGGTAGTGGCTCAACTATGATTGCGGCTGAGAAAATGAAAAGAAGATGCTACTTGATGGAGAAATCGCCGGTGTATTGTGAAGTCATTAAAAGACGGTGGAAAAAATTAACAAATCTTAAGGCTAAGGAAATATGTCGTGAAAAGCAATAAAGTAAGAAAAAAGCTTGTTGAAGAATTAAGAAAGATGCCTATTGTTTCTGTTGCTTGTAAAAGAGCAGCAATCGGACGGGCCACTCTTTACCGTTGGAAAAAAGAAGATAAAAAGCTTGCCGAACAGATTAAGGAGGCAATTCAGGAGGGTAATCTCTTAATAAATGATATGGCCGAATCCGTTTTTATTTCTAAAATAAAAGGTGGAGACTTAGCTGCTGCAAAATTCTGGGTAAAATATCATCATCCTGCCTATTCAGAAAAAATTCAATTAATAAAATATCCCGAGATTGATAACAGAAAAGTTGATAATGGAAAATTAACTCATGAAGAAAGTGAATTAATTAAAA
>CAZVXD010000105.1:0-6297 GCA_964631335.1 uncultured bacterium | reverse complement strand
AATTATCGATTATCGCCCTCGATATTTCTATATCGTCAAGCTTCATCTATCCTCCTTCAGTTTGAAAGTTAAGAATATCCCTGCCATATATTTAATTAATGGATATTAAAACAATAAAACGATTTGTCAAGACAATGAACTGCTAACAGAAGTCAGGTCATAGGTCCTGGGTTTTAGGTTTTAGGAAAAACAAAAATTAAAAACGCAACATTCAAAATTCAAAATCAGCTCAGTGTTCTCCGTGTCTCCGCGTGAGAATATTTTACTTGACATAAGATCTTTTCTGTATTATATATCAAAAGCACTATAACAAAACCGAAAAAGCAGGAGGGGAAAATGAGTAATTGTGATTTTTGTAGCGCGCCACTAAATAATAACGGAAAAGTATTTACACAAAAAGCAATGCAGGATATAATGTCTCCGTTTCCAACAGCGGGTGATTTTGCTAAACATTATGGCTTTTCAAATATTGTTCTGACAAAACTTTATATGAAATTCAATATGGAAAAAGCGGATTCTATCACCTTATGCCCCGACTGCTCGGGAAAATTGTCAGGTTAGACATAATCCTCGGTTAAAAATATCAACAAAAGGATCAGTGATAATCTGTGGCGATTTTATAGTTAATGCGTAAATGCGTAGATGCGTTAGAGCGTTGAAAATAGATCATAGGTCCTGGGTTTTTGGTTTTAGAAAAAAAACAACAAAAAAATCAGTGTTTATTCGTGGCTAATCACCAGATATATGGAATTAAACGGTATTTTGTTCTCCGGCAGTATTCATCATATCCGGGCAAATTCTTTTTCAAATATTCTTCTTCTCCTTTTATTCTTAAAACAAAAAACAAAGGCGCGCTAAGAAACGGAATCACCGCCCAGAAAGAACCGAGGGCGATAGGCGTAGATAATAATATAATTATATCTCCGGCATACATGGGGTGCCGAACCATTCTATATGGTCCAGTATCGATTGTTTTCTGATTTTCTCTCGTTTCTATAATCGCCGACGCGTAACTGTTTTCCTGTGATACTCTGAATATTAGTAAAAAACCAAACAGGATAAATAAATCGGCTGTTATAACGAGATACAAAGGAACGTCAGATAAATTAAAACGGTAATCTAACCCGGGAACAATAAATCCGATGACGATCAATACGGAAAATACTCTTTGTAAGGATTTCTGAGTTTCAATCTCTTCCTTTCTTTTCAAAACTCTGCTTTTAAGAAATGCCATGTCTCTCTTTAAAAAATATATAAAACTTGAAAACATCATAAGAAAAAACAAAATACAATAAACCCACGCTTCCCAATATCTTAATGAACCCGCAGTAAGCAGGAACAACAACAATAGAATAGTAAACATAATTACTATCTGCAAAACTGTTTTAATCGCGAATTTGTAATCCTTTTTCATATTTCCATTTTAAAATAAAAAATTATAATTAGTAGTCAAGGGGTACGCAATGCGAAGCATTGCGAGTCATCAGGCACGAGTCTTGAGTCGTGAGTTAAAAACAATAAAAAAACATTCGTGTGATTTGTGTTATTCGTTGTTTCTCTTTTGGGGGAGGGTTGAGAGTTTTTAGTTAAAAATCAAAAAAAATCAGTATGAACGGGATCAGGCATTGAAATGTATTAACGGTATTAACGGGGTCAGGCATTGAAATGTGAAAAGACTAACTGAGTCATGAGTCGGGCGTCGAGCGTCTTGCGTCGAACAAACAAAGAATCTCCGTGTTCTCTGTGTACTCTGTGGTTATTACTTTGGTTGGTTCGTTAGATCGTGGGGGCGTTAGTCTGAGATTGGGATTTAGGATTTAGGGGTTGGGATTTGGAACGCTCTAACCCTCTAACTAATCGTTCTCCGAACGATTAAATTCCTTGACGTTTATCCTTCTTTCCAATATCATTAACATAACAAAAAATTAGCTTAATCTTCTTAAATCATTTCAAAAAAAACACATTAATAACAGCGTATAAATGGAAATTTCCGTAAAAGTACCAACAAAAAATCGCAAAGTATAAATTGGCTATTATACCTTAATTCCTTCTTCCGCTGCTTTTCCGACTATACCGAGTTGACGTTTCTTCTTTCTGAATTCTTCCGGAGTATAACACAAAGGTTCGATAACTATAAGCCCTTCCCATAATTCAGCTACATCTGCTATTCTGTTAGGCCATTTAACTCCTTTGAACTTATCACTGATAATAATAATATCAATGTCGCTTTCTTTTAAATTGTCGCCTCTTGCCCTACTTCCAAAAAGTAAAATGGGAGTTTGTCAAAAATTGTGTCTGGGAGTTTTTTTTGGAGGGGTGGTTGGGTTTTGTTTTTAAGGTTGGGATTATTTATGAAGGGGTGGGGGTGGGTTCCAATCCGACTTGAGGGTTTTTAAAATTTGAATATAATCGTTTTTGAATTTATTGTTGTAATGTTAAACATAAAAAAAGCCCTCTTCTCCCGCGAAGGAGAAGGGGCAAAAGATATATAAATGAAAGATGTTAATATAGACAAAAAAATAAAGGGGTTAATTAAGGAAATCGAAGATTCTCCGGAATTATCCATGAAAATGTTATTTGGCGAAATACTGAATCAGTTTATGAAAGCGGAAAGGGAGGCGTATCTTGAAGGAAGTTTTGATAATAAAGGTAATGGCTATTATGAGAGAGGGATTCAAGCTGGAAGCATGGATTTAGATGTTCAAATTCCCAGAGATAGCGAAGGCGAATTTCGTCCACAAATTCTACCGGATAAGTGGAAAAGAGGTGATAATGAATACAGGCGATTGCTTTTAAGTTTAGTAAAAAATGGTTATTCAGAGAACAAAATAAAAGGTGTATTAAAGGAGTTAAATCTTTCCTATGACAGCAGAGAAATGAAAAAGATAAAGGAAGAATTTTTATCTCAAGTTAAAGAATTTAAAGGGAAGGAGCTTGGTAAAGAATGGTTTGCCATTTTTATAGACGCGGATGAATTGGAAGTAAAAGAAGATGGAAAGGTCAGAAAAGCCCAGGTTTATACGGTTATCGGTATAGATCTTACAGGAAATAAAGATCTCCTCGCTTGGAGGATATATTTTGGGTCGGAGAAAAAAGCCTGGTGGATAGAACTCTTCAGAGATCTTGTTTCCAGAGGTCTCGAAGGTGTATCTGTAATAATCTCAGACGATTTCTCCGGAATGAGAGAAGCGGTAGTAGAAATCTTTCCGGAAACCAATCATCAACTCTGCTATGTTCACTTGCGAAGAAATATAAAGGGTAATATGGGTAGAGGGGATAGCACGGAATTTAACAAAGGATTAAGAAGAATTAAAGAATCTCCCGATTATGAGATGGGATGTAAGATGTTCGAAGAATTGTGTGAGGAATTCAAAGATAAATATCCCAATTATATGAAATATCTGCTTGAGAGAAAAGAAAAATATCTCTAGTTTTTAAAATACCCGGAGAAAGTAAGAAGGTTTATTTACACTTCCAATATAGCGGAATCTTTTAATAGTATGATAGAAGGGGTAAGATATGAAAGAGGATGGCACTTCCAATCCACGGATATACTGGATATAAGCTTGCTTTTGATATACAAACGACTGGTTTCAGCTCCCTGGAAAAAACCTCATCCGTTTTTAAGAACCCAACAATATCAGTTAAATAGAATTTACCGCTTGCAATATTCGGAGGAGGAATTATAATGTCCTTAGACACAATTTTTCAGGTAACTCTCGATAAAAATCAACCATTTCTCTTCTTAAATCGTAAATCAGGGACTTGTTTTTTAGTTGATTGTTTACTATTTTTCTATACATTGTGTTCATAAGGGGGCTATTTTAGCCCCTTTTTTCTTAAATTCAACCCCTTTATTATTTTTTTCAACTCTTTCACAGTCTTTTCACTCATAATATTTAACTTCCTAACTGTACCACCATGTGCATGAACTATCCCGTATTCGTTTGTAATTTTCCTTGACATAGCAGTCGAATGTTATTACACTTATAGCATTAAAAAAGGGGGAGGTATGAAACATTTTGTTAAAATTACTTTTATGTTGCTTGTTTTTTCCTTTGTAATCACCAATGTATTCGCCCAAATCCCAACAGAAATGGGGAAAAGGTTTAATACTGAGTATAGTACTTCGAGTGGTAAACTCAGAGGGGACTCGCTGAATTGTGAGCTTGTAGGGGGATGGTTCAGCGGTCCATGTGATGCGGTTTCTGTTGATTCCGCGGGAGATACGCTCGCTTATATAGGCGATGGAGGTTATTTTTGTGTTATTGATGTGTCAGATCCTACAAGTCCGGTTTTGTTAAGCAGGGTTAAGTCTCCCGGAGGAATTGGGGAAATATACGTTATCGATACCCTTGCCTATGTTGCTAATGGCTACGGTGGTTTGCGTATAATAAACGTTTCCGACCCTGCTAGTCCCGAAGAGGTTGGGTTCTGCATTACAGGATATTATGCTTGTGATGTCTATGTTGTTGACACCCTTGCGTATGTGGCGGATGGAGACAGTGGTTTGTACATAATAAATGTTATCGACCCGACTAACCCTGATAAAATTGGGTTTTACGATACTGATTATTTTGCCGCAGGCGTCCACGTGGTTGACAGTTTAGCTTATATCGCGGATCGGGCAGAGGGGCTTCGCATAATAAATGTTTCCGATCCAGCGAGTCCCGAGGAGATTGGGTTCTATGTCACAGTACAGTGGGCTTATGGTGTTTATGTGGTTGACACTCTCGCCTATGTTGCGGACGGCATGGGGGGGCTACGCATAATAAACGTTTTCGATCCGACCAATACGTCTGAGATTGGGTCCTGCGAAACATTCGGTTTTGCCGTTAATGTTAAAGTAGTCGATACTCTCGCCTACGTTGTGGATGGCTGGTACGGTTTGCGTATAATAAACGTTTCCGACCCTGCTAGTCCATTGGAAATTGGATTTTACGATTCATACGGACTTGGCGGAGGTGTTAGCTTAATCGACACTCTGGCATATTTTGCTAATGGTCATAAGGGTCTACATATAATAAATATATCCGATCCCACCACTCCATCAGGAAGCGGTTTCTACGATACGGGAGGTCGCGCCGAGGGTATCTATGTGGTTGACACTTTTGCCTATATCGCGGATGGTTACAATGGTTTGCGTATAATAAATGTTACCGATCCGGCTAATCCATCGGAGATAGGATTATGTAGTAATACAGGGGGTCACCCTTATAATGTTTATGTTGTTGACTCATTTGCATATGTGGCGAATGGAGATAGTGGTCTATGTATAATCGATGTTTCTGACCCTGCTAATCCGGAAATTATTGGGCTTTATGATACAGAGTATTACGCTCTGGGAGTCTATGTGGTCGATACGCTGGTCTACGTTGCGGATAGCTGGGATGGTTTGCGTATAATAAATATTTCTGACCCTACCAGTCCGTGGGAAATCGGTTTCTACGATACAACAGGCGGGTATGCCTCTGACGTCAACGTAGTTGATACTCTGGCATATTTTGCGGATGGCGAATATGGTATGTGTGTAGTAAATATTGCCGACCCGACTAATCCTTCAAAAATTGGATTTTTCGATACAGGGGGAGATGCCGAAGGCATCCATGTTGTCGACAGTTTAGCCTACATTGCCGATTATTGGGGTGGTTTACGAATAATAGATGTTTCTGATCCGACCAGTCCGTCGGAGATTGGCGCCTACGATTCAGGGGGAAATGCCTATGACGTTTATGTTGTTAACAACCTTGCTTATGTGGCGTATGGTAGTAGTTTGCGTGTCATAGATGTTTCCGATCCTGCCAATCCATCAGAAAGTGGATTCTATGATACGGGGAGTCGCGCCTACGGCGTTTTTGTCGTCGACACTCTTGCCTATGTTGCGGATTATTCAGATGGTCTTTATATCATCAGATTTACCGGTAGCGCAGGAGTCGAGGAAGACCAAATTTCAGAGCAAGGAGTTTCACTCCTTAACGTAAATTCCGAAATTAACATTCAGTTTTCTCTTGCGGAAAGTAAAAAGGTAAAAGTCGAGATATTCAATCTTCTTGGGCAGAAAATCGGAAAACTAATGGATGGAGTTAGTCCTGCCGGTATGTATAATCTAAACTGGGACGGAAATACCGGTATCTATTTCATCAGGGTAGAAATAGGGGATAAGGTTTACCGAAAAAAAGCTATGATTCTGCGGTAACTGGATCTTAGGTTTTCCCGGTAGGTTAATAAATATTCGAATATTCGGGGACGGTGCTAATGTATTTAAGTCAAGGGATAATTTCACTTAATTCAGCAATC
>CAZVXD010000104.1:0-6376 GCA_964631335.1 uncultured bacterium | reverse complement strand
CTGGTGTTTTATACTATGCCATTTTGAATGTCCTGACATTCAAACCTCCTTTTAAGTGTAATAATTTGAAAATATTTTATTTTTTAATTTTTCTTAGCAATAATTCCCAATCCCTGTCGACGTTTCTTTGAATCTTTGCTATTCCTACCGCGTTTAAATGTTTAAATCTACCCTGAAGTTTTAAGTAATCGGCAACCGGCTTAGGGCGGGTAATTTCCATGTTTAATTTCCAATCTACTCCGTTTTTAATTTCAAGCAAAGGAAAAACTCTACTCTGCACGGCAAGCCTGGCTAATTTCACGGTTAATTGAGGAGAGTATTTCCATCCGGCCGGGCAGGGAGAAAGTATTAAAATAAACCTCATACCTTTAATATTCTTCGCCTTTTCGAATTTTGCTATCAGGTCTTCCACATAAGAAATGGAAGCCGTCGCGATGTAGGGTATACGGTGAGCCGCCATTATTGAAATAATATCCTTTTTAACACTCTGCTTGGGTCTTTCTACGGGAGTGGTGGTCGTCCAGGCTCCCAGCGGAGTCGCACTACTTCTCTGGACACCAGTATTCATATAAGCTTCATTATCATAGCAAACATAAATCATGTCGTCATTTCGTTCTGCCGCGCCCGAGAGTGTTCCAAGACCTATGTCATAAGTACCGCCGTCTCCTGCCCAGGCGACTACATTGGGCTTTTTCCCCAACACATCGAAAGCGGCTCTAATCCCCGCGGCAGTGGACGCGGCAGTGGCAAAAGCGGTGTGAAAATTGGGAACCCCGACCGAAGAATAAGGAAAAGGTCCATCTATTACCGTCCAGCAGCAGGCGGGTATTGTAATGACAGTGTCCCTTCCAAGCGCCTTAAGAGCGTGTCTCATTGCGATATTTGCGCCACACCCCTGGCATGCCACATTTCCGCAGCTCATTATTTCTTTTTCAGGTATTTTTACTTTCATTTTTTCAGTCCTTTCCAGATTATGTCTGACTCAGGCTTTTCCATCTTCATAACATCTTCGTATATTTCTACAATATTTCCGCTTGTAACATCACGTCCTCCGAGTCCGGCTATTACTCCGAATATGGGAGGGGTTTTTTTTTGGTTATACATCGCGGCTTTAATTTCCTGGAAAAATATTCCGGAAGAACCAAAACCGATATTTCTGTCGATAACCACCGCCCTGTCTATGGAACTTAAAATTTCCCGAACTTTTCCGGCCGGGAAGGGTCTGAAAACTCTTATCCGCAAAAGTCCGACCTTTTCTCCTTTCTCACGTAGAATATCTACCGATTTTCTAGCTGTGGAAGCAATAGTGGCGGAAGAAATTATTAATTTCTTTGCGTCATCGACTTTATAAGTTTCTATAAGACCGTATCTTCTTCCGAAAATCTTTTCAAATTCCCTGCCTGTTTCTTCCCACAAATCGAGAGCTTTATCCATAGCTTTCTGGATTTTGTACCGGAGTTCGTAATAATTTTCCGAGGTGGTTAATCCTCCGAAAGTGTGCGGATCATCGGGATCGAGTTTATACTCTCTTTTATAAGAAGGAAGAAATTTATCCACTTTCTTCTGGTCGGGTATCTCGATTGCTTCCGAAGTGTGAGAGAGAACGAAAGCGGCGAGAACCACCATCGCGGGCAGCTCGACAGATTCCGCTACTTTATAAGCCTGTATAACAGAATCCAGAACCTCCTGATTGTTCTGGGCGTAAACCTGCATCCACCCTGTGTCTCTCTGAGAAAGGGAATCATTCTGTTCCGTCCAAATCGACCAGGGCGGGGCAAAGGCTCTATTTATATTTCCCATTACCACCGGAGTTCTGGCTCCCACAGCCCAGTGAAGCATTTCATGCATGAGAGCAGTACCCTGAGAAGACGAAGCGGTGAAAGTTCTAACACCGACAGCAGAGGCTCCCACAAGCGAAGCCATAGCCGAATGTTCCGATTCAACTTTTATAAATTTCGCATCCAATTCTCCCGAAGCGCACATATCAGCCAAAAGTTCCACGACTTCTGTCTGAGGAGTTATAGGATATGCCGATATAACCTGAGCCCGGGAAAGCTTGGCGCCATAAGATAAGGCATGATTACCCATTAAAACCTTTCTCAATCCTCCTCCTCTTCTATATCTATGGCTCCGGCGGGACATTCTTCCCAGCAAATACCGCAGCCCTTGCAGTATTCATAATCAATTTCAAGTTTTATTACTTCGTCGCCTTTCTTTTTTATCTCTATTACTCCCTCAGGACAAAACTTCCAGCAGATCATGCATTTAGTACACTTATCATGATTTATTACCGGACGGAAATTTCTCCAAGTTCCGGTTTTGTTGTATTCCATCGAATGGAAAGAAACAGCGGAAGAAGGAAGTTCTTTCTCTTTTTTAAATATAATGATTTTACATTTTTTTTTCGACATTTCTATAAAACCTTTGTTTTTTCATAGGATTCTTCTGCCGCTTTAACATTTTCTTCCTTTTTACGGGGCACACCTTCTCTAATCGCATCTAAAAGAGACTCCAGACTACATAGTTTCAGGATTTTAATAACTCCACCCAGTATAGCGGTGTTTACTATCGGAGTAGACGCGCTTCCCAGATGATACTTTACGGCGATTCCCCTTGCCGGTACAGTCGCTATTTTAAATTTTTTATCGAGCTGCAACTCTTCGGGATTTTTAGATGAATTAACAATTATCCATCCGCCTTTTTTCAAACCCTTAGTAATTTCTACAAAACCTATAAGAGACGGATCCAGAAGAACTATATGATCGGGTTCGTATATTTTAGATCTCTCGTACACAACTTCGTCTCCGGTACGCAGAAAAGCTTTCACCGGAGCTCCTCTTCTCTCCACACCATACTCCGGAAATGCCTGAACGAACTTTCCCTCGCTGCAAAGCGCGTCTGCAAGCACTTTCGCAGCAACAACGGTCCCCTGCCCTCCTCTGCCATGAAGCCTTAATTCAAGCAAAAATCACCACCTTAAAACTGCAGCTCCCCAGGTAAAACCACCGCCGAAAGCTGTTGACAGGAGAATTTTCCCTCTCTTCAGTCTTCCATCCCTTACCGCCCAATCGATTCCGACAGGGATGGTAGCAGCAGACATATTACCCGTCTTATCAATAGTAACAACCGTTTTATCCATTGGAATTCCGGCTCTCTTTATCGTAGCTTCGATTATCCTGATATTCGCCTGATGAGGCACGTACACATCTACATCTTCACCTTTTAAATTGGCTTTTTGCAGGGATTCGACAGCCGCCCTTTTCATTTTGGTAACGGCATGTTTATAGACCTCGTTGCCCTGCATAGACACCGTATGAAGATTTTGTCCGACTGTCTCCTCGGTCGCAGGCATACGGGATCCACCCGCCTCCTGTATTAAGAGGTTCCCTAATTTTCCGTCCGCGCCCCAAACATAAGAAAGTAAACCGGAATCGCCGTTGGATTTCTCAACAACCGCACATCCGGCTCCGTCACCGAAAAGCACACAGGTGGAACGGTCATTCCAGTTTGTAATTTTTGAAAGCGTCTCACTGGCGCAAAGTAGAACTTTATTGGCAACACCAGTTTCTATTAAAGTTGAACTCTGAATAAGACCATAAAGAAATCCCGAACAGGCAGCGCTTACATCAAAAGCAGGCACTCCCGGACGTACGCCTAACTTTTTTTGAACCCAGCAGGCAGTCGCGGGGAAAAAGGTATCGGGAGTAATAGTTGCTATTATTACCGCGTCTATTCCCTTCGCCTGGACTCCTGCCATATCAAAGGCTTTCTTAGCCGCTTTAACAGCCAGGTCTGACGACGCTTCCTTCTCACTGGCGATATGTCTTTCTTTAATACCTGTTCTGGTTGTAATCCATTCATCCGAAGTGTCTACCATTTTCTCTAAATCTGAATTTGTCAAGATTTTCTCGGGTAGATAAGAACCTGTCCCGGTAATTTTGATATCAAACATCAGCCTGTCTCCTTTTATCTATTCTATATAAGGAAAGGGAAAAGTCAATCCCCGCATCAGTATAGACTATTTCCCTCAGTCTTTATTTATATACAACACTGAAATAGTAAACGTTTCATGAAAAAGATATTAAAATTAAAAATCAAATATCAAAATGTAAAACTACAAATCAAATTTCAAAAATTTTTTTAAAAAAACAAGGAATTACAAAAATGACACCAATATTCTTTAAACGGAAAATATAATTTTGCATTTTAATCTGTAATTTTGCTATTTAAATTCCAGTAGATACCAAAAAATTCCTCTAAAAACTTCATAGTAAATTAAAATCAAGCCCAAACCTGGCTTATATGGTATTGACAAAGTTTGAATCGACAATATAATAAAAATACAAAAATCATTTTATTAAGTTTTTTAGGTTCAGTCAAACTAAAGTAAATTAAAGGGAGGATAAATTGAGTAACGAAGAAAAAAAGGACATAAGCGTATTATTAGAAGAAAATCGCGTCTTCACCCCCCCGGAAGAACTTGTTAAACAAACCAATGTAAAGAAATGGATGGACAAACACGGAATAAAAGATTTAGACGAACTGCTTGAAAAAGCGCAGGACTTAGAATGGTTCTGGGGAGAAATGGCAAAAGAACTGGTGGAATGGTATAAGCCTTACGACAAAGTGCTCGAGTGGGATCCTCCGTATGCCCAATGGTTTGTGGGAGCAAAATACAATATCGCTCATGATGCTCTCGATAAACATATGGAAAACGGCAATAAAGATAAGGTCGCTTACATTTTTGAAGGCGAACCGGGTGAGATAAAAAAATGGACATATGGTGACCTTTACGAAGAAGCAAACAAATTAGCTAACGCTCTGAAAGATCTGGGAGTTAAAAAAGGTGACAGAGTGGGGATCTATTTACCCATGCTGGTAGAACTCCCCATAGCGATGCTCGCTTGCGCGAAGATAGGAGCGATTCACTCTGTTGTTTTCTCAGGTTTCAGTTCTGCGGCATTCGCAGACAGACTCAACGATTGTGAGGCAAAAATCGCCATCACCTGTGACTCTTTCTACAGGCGCGGGAAAAAAGTATCCTTGAAAAAGCAGGCTGATGAAGCCGTAAATGCCGCTCCATCGGTCGAACATCTGATTGTATACAAACGCACCGGAGATGACGTACCATGGAATGAGGGAAAAGACCTCTGGTGGCACGAAATTACAAAAGACCAGTCGGCGGAGTGCGAAACAGAAAAGATGGACGCGAACGACCTTCTTTACATTTTGTACACTTCCGGCACGACCGGAAAACCAAAAGGGATACAACACGCCCATGGCGGTTATGCGGTCGGAACAGCCCAAACGCTCCGATGGGTATTCGATTTAAAGGAAGACGATGTATGGTGGTGCGCGGCAGATATAGGATGGGTTACAGGGCACAGTTATATAGTTTACGCTCCCTTAATCCTCGGAACAACTTCAATAATATACGAGGGCGCGCCGGCTTTTCCGGAACCGGAAAGATGGTGGAAAATGGTGGAAAAACACAAAGTAACCGTTCTCTATACGTCTCCCACAGCAATAAGAGCGCATATGAAACTCGGGGAAGAGCACCCGCAGAAATGCAATCTGGAATCTTTACGTTTACTGGGCTCTGTCGGAGAGCCGATAAATCCCGAAGCCTGGATATGGTATCATAAGTATATTGGCAGAGAAAAATGCCCCATAATGGATACCTGGTGGCAGACGGAAACCGGGCACTTTTTGATATCTCCGTTACCTATTACCCCGCTAAAACCCGGTTCGGCCACAAAACCTCTGCCTGGAATCGACGCCGATGTGTATAATGAAAACGGAGAACCTATAACGGAAGCGGGAGGAAGTTTAGTTATACGAAAACCATGGCCCGGAATGCTGCGAGGTCTCTACAAAGACCCTGAAAGATATGAAAACGTATATTGGAGTAAGTACCCCGATACTTACTTAGCCGGAGACGTATCCCGAAAGGACAAAGACGGATACTTCTGGGTCCAGGGTAGAGCGGATGATGTACTCAATGTTGCGGGACACAGAATCGGCAATTCGGAAGTCGAATCCGCTTTAGTAAGTAATCCGAAAGTTGCTGAAGCGGCTGTTATCGGCAAACCGCATGAATTAAAAGGTGAATCGATAACCGCCTTTGTGGTCCTGAAAAAAGGAGTAGAACCTTCTGACAAATTAAAAGAAGAGCTACGGGAACATGTCGGAAAAGAAATCGGGAAAATAGCAAGACCGGATGAGATAGGTTTTGTCAACGATGTTCCAAAAACCAGGTCAGGTAAAATAATGCGTAGAATAATAAGAGCCAAGGCAATTGGACAATCCGTCGGAGATATTTCCACGCTTGCCAATCCTGAAGCAGTTGAAGGAATAGGCGAAGCCACTTAAATAG
>CAZVXD010000103.1:0-6425 GCA_964631335.1 uncultured bacterium | reverse complement strand
TGAGGATATTCAAGTCCCACATTACCTACTGGTACAACTTTTGGGGTCAAGTTCCTTATCCGTGTGAATCAGCGGCTAATTATGGGTGGGGTTTAGCTGAAAGCCGTAAGCTGAGAGCGAATAGGCTCTGTGCTCTCCTTGGCTCCGCGCGATATCGTTCTCCTTCGACAAAATTGTCGAATATTACAAAATTGTCGAAAAGATATAGTTTTAAGAATCGAAAACATAATGTAAAGCATTTGTTATATGTTGTTGTTAATCAAGTATATATATTTATTATATTTTTTATTTTGAGGTTACCGGTAAAACTGGAACGGTAATTGTATTAAGTTAAAATGGAGTTAAAAAATGGGAGATTTAAAAATGAAAAAGGTTGAAATTGTAAAAGAAAAGGTTAAAATAAAAAAGGAGGCAAAAATGAAAAAGCCGTTAACCTTGCTTATGTTAATTGTACCGTTGTTCATCTTGGCGCAGACTGACGCTGGTGTAACCGAGGAAGAAGTTACTGTAGAAGGCGAAGTTGTGGAAGTCGAGGAAGTCTTACCTCCCAATGGTGAGGTGAATGTGATTCAGGCCAGGATTAAAACTCAAAATCAGGAAACTGTTCAGGCTCAACTTGGGCCGAAGTGGTTCTTGGATGATGAAATCGAAGTCGGAGATCAATTAAAACTTCAGGGAGCTCTCAAGCAAAATAAACTTCAGGTTAAAGCGATGATCAGGGACACGAATAGATATAATATCAGAAGTGAAGACGGCGAACCGCTCTGGATACGAACAAGATTACAGGAACAGAAGTGTATATATAATCCCGCTAATGAAAAAGCAATGAAGGGTAAAATCGAAGAATTGTATTTAACCGGAGAGACTAACAGCTTAGAAGCGCAGGTGCAGACCGGCGCAAATGAAAGAGTGAGAGTTCAACTGGGTCCCGAGTGGTTCCTCAGAAACAGGGTAAGAGTCGGAGATGAGATAGAGGTCAGGGGTTCTGGCGCCGATCTCGACGGAGGTCAGATGCTGCTTGTCCGCGAGATGAGAAATCTCAGAAACAAGGAAGAGTTAAAACTCAGAAATAAACAGGGGTTTCCCGAGTGGGCAGGAGGAGAAGGCGAACAACTTCAGAAAAGAATTCAAAAACAGAAAAGAGATGGAAGCCAGGCGGGGGAAATGCAGCAAAAAAGGTTAAATGAAGAACCCGGTCAGGGAAAAGGTCGATAGATAATGGTAACTATATGAAGGTGATAAATCTCGGTGTCGCAGGAGGAGCAATTGTTTTGCTCCTCCCCTTCATTTTATTATCGAGCAGTTACGCGGGCATTAAATTATCTAATTCGTATACCGATAATTTGTATTATATCGGTGAAATAGAAAGAGGCGGTAATCAAACCACGGTTTCTCCTTTTTTTAGTTACTCGGGTTTTCTTGATTTTGATTATACGGGAAGTGCCTCTATGATCGATTTCGACGGAGAGGATATTTTCATCGGAAATCAGTTTGAAATACAAAAGAAATTTAACCTTCCCGGTTTAGGCAACAGAAATTATTTGTATGTAAACGGTTATAATTTTTTTCCGATTAACTACCGGAATTACGGACTTAGTGAAATATCCGGAGGAGATTCTTTGTCTTTGTATATCGGGAATTTATTATTAGGTTTGGGGATTGAAGTTGGTTATGTTGATTTTATTTCTGATTCAGTTAAAGATTATATTAAACCGGAGATAGGAACCAGGGTTTCTGTACCCATGCCTTATTTCTATTTTGTTCCCGGTTTTACTGCCGGTTTTATGGTTTATAAAGATACTCGATTGCCTTATTATGATTTTTCTCTTGGTTTAGATTTTCCTCTGACGGGGGATTTTACCATTGCTCTTTCGGGCAATTACTTTCAGTTATCGTTAAATGGAAGTGATTTGCCTCTTTCGGATTCGCTTCTTCTGGATCCTTTTTTCGAAAACGAAGGGATTGCAAAGAATGTCGCGCTTGGTCTTTCAGTAAGAAAAACTTTTGTCAAACAGAAGGCTTATTTGAGCTTATATTTGAATCTTTTTGAAAAGGGTTTTTTTAAGGTTGACAATATACAAAGGGATGATTCGGGTTTTTTTGTAAGTCTGCAATTTACTAAAATAGTCAACAATAATACTTCATTCTTTGTTGGTTTTAGTTCGCTGGTAAATAATTCTACAATAGAAAACTTATCTTACACTAAAAATAATGTCAGCGGAGGAATTCAATTGATTTTCTAAAGGATTTTGTTAAATTGATATAATGAGATCGAAATCGTTAATACTATTTGCTATATTTTTTATAATAGTAATACTGGCTTTTTTTACAGTACAAATAACTAATAGAAATATCGAGCGTATATATAAAAGTAGTTACGAAACAACCTTTCGGTTGCTGTCTGAAATTGCCGATAATTATGTTAATAGAGATTTAGAGATTAACCAATTGGAAATCGATAATCTGAGAGTTACAGGGAAAGCTGTACTTGCGGACTATTTAAAAAACAAAAATGTTTCTTTAAGTAAAAATCTATACGGCCTCTGGATTTTTAGTGATTCTATTTTAGAAATGTCGAAAGGTTCTGCTGAGAAAGAAAAGATTATTTTAGATTTTTATTATAGGGAGTTGAAAAATAAAAATTATGGAACCCTTATAAACTTTGAGAGCAAACCGTATTATCTGGTTAATATAAACGAAGGGAATTACAACATTTTGCTTTTGTCTAAGAGTGCTTATGGTGAAAGGATCGGAATTACGCAGGTTCTGGATTCTCTTGTTTCTTCCTCGAATCTGGTCTATTTTGCCATAATATCAGAGGATGGTTCTCCTGTTGTTTACAGTTCGCTTTATGAAGGTTTTTTGCCTGTTAAAGGAGGAGGGGAATATATTATCGAAACCCCCCGGGGTAAAATATTTCAACTTGAAGAAAAAAGAGACGGAAAAAATATTATCGCGGGGTTTTCCATGATGCCCCTCGATCGGACTATATCCTTTAACATTTTATTTTTATTGATAGTTATTATATGTTTTGCTGGTTTGCTGGGTTTTCTTTTATTTAATTTTTCTAAAACTGAAAGATACAGAATCGATAAAGAAAAAGAAATCCTTCATCTTGAAGAAATAGGAGCTCTATCTTCGGGTTTTTCTCACGAAATACGTAATTCTCTTAATACTCTTTCTTTGCTTGCCCGGAATATGGATGGAGAAGAAGGGGATGTTCTTAAAGAAGAAGTTAAAAGAATGAATGTTGTTATGGATTCAATAAAATTATTGATTTTATCGGAAATCGACAAAGAATCTGTAGATATAGTTCAAGCGATCGACGAAACGATTTCTCTGATTGATAATAAAGATAACTCTGTTGAAATTAAGAAGGAATACGTAACCGGTTTGGAAATAGAAGGGAATCGAGCTCTTCTTGTATCCGTATTCTCTAATATATTTAAAAATGCCATTGAAGCGAATGCCGATGAGATAACAGTCACATTACGAAAAACCGGGAATATTTTAAGAATTGTAATTACAGATAATGGTGAAGGGATAGGAAAAGATAAGGCAGAGAGAGTTTTCGAGCCTTTTTATTCGAACAAAAGACAGAGCGGTCTGGGTCTATATCTAGCCAGAAAGATTATAGAATATCACGGTGGCAGTATAAAGCTTGAAAGCGGAAAAGAAACAAAAGTGGATATACTTTTGCCTATAAAGGATTGAAAATTGAATATATTGATTGTCGAAGATGAAGCAAATCAGAGAAGACTATTAAAGAAGATACTTTCAAAGGAAGGGTATTCTGTTGACGAAGCCGGAAGTGGGGAAGAGGGAATAGATGTTTTTTTTAAAGGAGACTTCGACCTTGTTCTTCTTGATAGAAAATTGCCCGATATGGAGGGAATCGAAGTATTAAAAGATATCAAAAAGATTAATCCTATTATTCCCGTTGTAATTATCACAGCTTTTGCCAATGTTGCTAACGCTGTGGAGGCTATGAAAGAGGGTGCTTTTCATTATTTGACAAAGCCTATAGACACAGATGAGCTTACGTTAATTATCAAAAACGCTCTCGATAATCTGAACTTAAAAAAAGAAAATATCGAGCTTAAAGAATCTTTGAGGGAAAAATTTCAGTACGATAAAATAATTTACAATTCAGGTATTATGGAAGATTTAATGTCGTTTATTTACAGGGCTTCTAAGAGCGATGCCAATGTTCTTATAACAGGTGAAAGCGGTACCGGCAAGGAACTTATTGCCGGTGCTGTTCATAATCTTTCCGACCGGAACGAAAAACTTTTTGTTACTGCGCATATCGCGTCTCTGGCTGAAAGCCTTTTGGAATCGGAATTATTCGGGCATGAAAAAGGAGCCTTTACCGGAGCGGATAAAAGGAGGATAGGAAAATTCGAATTCGCATCGGGCGGCACGATATTTCTTGATGAAATCGGGGAATTACCAAATTCGGTACAGGTCAAGTTGTTAAGAGTGATAGAGGAGAAGAAAATAACCAGGATTGGTTCAAATGAGGAACTCCCTGTCGATATAAGGTTAATATGCGCTACCAACAGGGATATAGAGAAAGAGGTTGAAAAAGGAAATTTCAGAGAAGATCTATACTACAGGTTGAATGTTATAAGAATACAGGTTCCTCCTCTCAGGAAGAGAAAAGAAGATATCCCTCTGCTCGTGTCTCATTTTATAAAGAACCAGGCTAAGAAAGAGAAAAAGGATGTTAAAGGTATTACGGATGGAGCTCTGAAGAAACTTCTTAGATACGATTTTCCCGGAAATGTCCGGGAACTCGAGAATATAATTAAGCGAGCAATTGTGTTCGCAAGGAGTGATTACCTCGCCGAGGAAGATATTTCGGTACCCGTGGATAAGAAATTAAAAATTACAGGCAATTTAAACGATGAAGTGGAAAATCTGGAAAGAGGCATGATAACTGAGGCATTAAAAAAACACGATTGGAACCAGAGTAAAGCCGCGGGAGAATTGGGTATCTCCGAACGGACAATTAGATATAAGATTAAGAAATATAATATTAATAAGTCTTAAGAGTAATGATTTTTCAACACCGGTACATCAAGAAAACATAGTTGTAAATCAATAGAAATGTAAAAATCAAATATTAAAATTTAAAGTTATAAATCAAAGTTCAAAAATTTAGAAAAAAAACAGCTAATATTATTAACAATCTAAATATCCTTTAGTTTCCTGTGTTTAATTGAAAAGATAATTTTAAATTTTAATATGTCATTTTGATTTTTAATTTTTGATATTTAATTTCCATTGTCTAATTCCATCTTTTCCTAACTTTTTCCCTCTGTATATCCTTTAATATATCTCTTGCTATCCATCTCGCGGATTCTGAATCAGTTTTTTCGAGTTCTTTCGCGAATTTTACAATTTCTTTATTTAAATTTTTGTTTCTTTTGCCGATGTTCCTTAATGCCCAGCTTACGGCTTTTTTTACGTAATTGCGCTCATCGGTTGCGGCTTTCTTAATTTGGGATAAGAATTTTAGAAATTCTTTATCCGGTTTTTCTTTATCGTATACCGCGATACAGGCGATTATTGCAAATGCGCCTCTTTTTACAAATTCCTCTTCTCTTTTGGACCATTCTTTAATCTTTTTTTCCGCGAACGGCAGTTTTTTAAATAAGTTCATACAGACCTGGTCGCATACGTCCCAGGAATTAAAATCAACTACCCATTTTTCTGCCTGGTCTTCTGTCATTTTATTCTCTTCTCCTATCATCGATGCTAAAATTTTTGTTTCGTCGATTCCTTTTTTCCATAAATCCAGGGCTAATTTGTGATTTTTTCCGATTCCCTTTGCAAGTTTTCTTAGATCCGGTATAGAATTTCCAAATCTATTAGCCGTGCTTATACCGTAACGAGCCATTCCTTCCAGGTTTTCGGGATTGGCTTTGCTTTTCAATTTAGCTACAATATCTTCAATTGTATATTTTGAATTGGGGTTTTTCATTGTTTTTGGCACATCACGTTATTTATTATCAGGAATTCTTTTTCGATTGGAAAGCTGACTTTATTTTCCGATAATATTTCAAATGAGCTTTCCTGATTTTCCCAGCCTCCGAATAGATATTCCATTAGTTGTCCCTCTGGCGTTTTTTTTAATGTTAGAATATAATTACTATCTGCTATATTCCATATTCCTTCAATTTCTAATAAGAATTCTTCGTTTCCGTGCATTTCGAGTGTAGCGGTTTTTATCTCGAATTTATTGTCGTCGTATAAAGCCATGTCTACCGCGGCAAAATCGTTTGCCAGTGATTTAAAATTGATTTTTATGTTATTCTTGACTACTTCCCTTGAAGCGCACGTTATCAATAAAACTGTTAATAAAAAAGGATAAGGTTTAATAATTTTCATAATTTAACCATTTTGTTAGATTATAAGCA
>CAZVXD010000102.1:0-6553 GCA_964631335.1 uncultured bacterium | reverse complement strand
TTTATATAGTATCGTTTTTACTGTTGATATGCCCGGCTTGCGCTATCAGAGATACATGTCCTGCGGGTAAAACGTCGAGTAGTATAGTAAATTCTAAGGGGCAAAATAAAACTTTAGAATAGAATAATCTTAAGGAGGCTTCAATATGAATTTTTTTGGACTTTTAGCTCGATGTATTAATAAGAGGAAATTCATTAGTTTCATTTTTTTGATATTTTTAATACTTTCCTGTCATTCGGAAGAACCCACCGGTCCGGAAACGCCGCCCGAGCCTGGTATCGCGGGAGATGGTAAACTTGACGAATCGCTTGAATATATTCGAGACAAATATAATCTTCCGGCATTGGGCGCAATGTTGATTCAAGGGGATGAAATTGTCGAAATGGAAGCGGTTGGCCTGCGAGCTATAGGTTATGCCAGGAAAGTAACAGTAGAGGACCGCTGGCATCTTGGTTCGCTAACGAAAGCGATGACGGCCACTCTTGCTGCCCGGCTTGTCGAGAAAGGCGAGGTTTCCTGGGAAACGACTATAGCCGAAATTTTCCCGGATTTAGTCGGGAGTATTAGATCTGAATACGAGAATGTGAGATTGGATGAATTATTATCCCACACAGCTGGTATAATGGGAGACCTGACTAAAGCGCCGTGCTGGTCGACGTTGTGGACGGATACTGATCCTCTGCCTGTTCAGCGGCGTCGTTTGCTTGTAGAGGTTCTTTCTATGGAATCGGAGGCATCACGAGGAACTTTTCTTTATTCAAATGCCGGTTATATTGTGGCTGGATCTATGCTCGAGGAAATCACAGGCGAATCCTGGGAAGAATTGATAACCCGTGAGGTATTTGTTCCTCTGGGCATGGATTCCACAGGGTTCGGCGCGCCCGGTTCAGGAATAGTTCCTGACGAACCATGGGGACATCAGCAAATATATTTTGTTTTGAATCCTGTCGAGCCCGGACCATATGCTGACAACCCTGCAGCCATTGGACCAGCCGGCACAATACATAGTACTTTTGAAGACTATTCTTCCTTTATTATCGCTCACTTAGCCGGAGCTCGGGGAGAAAGCGGGTTCTTATCCGCTGAGACTTTTCTCAAACTGCATACTCCAATATCTGGTTCCGATTACTCGCTTGGATGGGGAATTGCGGAAAGAGATTGGGCGGGAGGAATGGTATTGACGCATGCGGGAAGCAATACATTCTGGTTCGCGAATATTTGGATTGCGCCGAGTAGGAATTTTGCCATTTTTGCCGTTTGCAACGCAGGATCAAATGATGCCCTGTATGGAACCGATGAAGCTTTAGGTGTATTGATCGCGCGTTTTGACGCAATGAATTAAAAAAGAATAAACAGATATTGTCTTTATAGTCGAGAACCGCAAATTCCCGTTAAATATTATTACTTTTCCCTGAATATTTATTCATTTATTTCAAAATAACCCCTTGACAGCGGGAGGAAACCTTATATATTCGAGACGGGTTAATTAGTGATTAAAAAGAAAAAGAAGAAAATAAATATAAGAAGTTATGCAATGCCTGGTTCCAGGCATATTTTTTGGAATTCAAGAGTAGTTTTTTCCTTAACTAAAATCAATTTACGGGAGAGTATAATATATGTCAAATAAAAGAAGATCAGGGAAACTTATTTTGGAAGACGGCTCTGTTTTAACAGGGCTTTCTTTTGGCTCAGATAAGGCTGTAAACGGAGAGGTTGTTTTTAACACGGGTATGGTAGGGTACCCCGAGACTCTCACAGATCCATCGTACAGAGGTCAGATACTGGTTTTGACTTATCCTTTAATCGGGAATTATGGTGTACCGGGCAGGGAAAGAGAAAATGAGTTGCTGAAGAATTTCGAATCAGAAAAGATTCAAATACAGGGTTTGATTATAACTAATCTATCAGAGAATTATTCGCACTGGAGTGCGAAAGAATCTCTGTCGGATTGGCTTAAGGAAAACGATATTCCCGCTTTGTACGATATAGATACGCGAATGCTGGCCCAGAATTTAAGGGACAAAGGCACCCAGCTTGGAAAAATAATTTTTAATAACGAAAAGATAAAATTTGAAGACCCAAACAAGAGAAATCTGGTTTCTGAAGTCAGTCTAAATGAAGTTGTAGAATATAAGAAAGGTAAAAAGAAAGTTGCTGTGGTCGATTGCGGTACCAAAAATAATGTTATAAGAGCGTTCTTAAATAGAGATATAACTGTTATAAGATATCCATGGGATTATGATTTTACTAAGGATAAAATTAACGGGGTTTTAATTTCCAACGGACCGGGAGATCCGAAAAAATGTGAAGCTACGATAGAGAATGTAAAGAAAGCTATTTCTAAGAATATACCGATTCTTGGAATATGTCTTGGTTCTCAGATTCTCGGACTCGCTGCCGGAGCGGATACATATAAACTAAAATATGGGCATAGGGGTCAGAATCAACCATGTGTGGAAGTCGGAACAAAAAGATGTTATATTACATCTCAGAATCATGGATATGTGGTCGATTCTACAACCTTAAAGGAAGATTGGAGAGAATGGTTTATTAATAATAATGATGAGACAAATGAAGGGATAGTTCATATTTCTAAACCTTTCTTTGGCTCTCAGTTTCATCCGGAGGCATCTCCCGGACCGGATGATACCGAGTTTATTTTTGATATGTTTGTGAGGTCATTATGATGTTAAAAAAGAAAATAAAAAAAGTTTTAATTTTAGGTTCCGGAGCTATAAGGATAGG
This sequence comes from uncultured bacterium, assembly GCA_964631335.1. Classification (GTDB taxonomy): domain Bacteria; phylum Hydrothermota; class UBA3072; order UBA3072; family UBA3072; genus JAFGHJ01. The sequence continues at coordinate 3,808 of CAZVXD010000102.1, read as the reverse complement.
ACAGGCGGGTGAGTTCGATTATTCCGGAAGCCAGGCAATAAAGGCTTTAAAAGAAGAAGGTATCGAGACAGTTTTAATAAATCCCAATATAGCCACGATTCAAACATCTTCTTATCTTACGGATACGATTTACTTTCTACCTCTGGACACTTATTTTGTTGAGAAGGTTATAGAAAAGGAAAAACCCGATGGGATATTGCTCGCTTTCGGAGGTCAAACGGGTTTAAATGTTGGCGCGGAATTGGCGGAGACCGGGGTTCTTGACAAATATAATGTTCAGGTACTGGGAACTCCCGTGGAAGTGATTCTGGATACCGAGGATAGAGACAGGTTTATCAAAAAGATTACTGAAATAGACTTAAAAGTCCCTATTAGCAAGGCTGTTAATAATGTAGAAGAAGCCGTAAAAGTGGGCGACAAGATAGGCTATCCCGTTATAGTAAGAATAGCTTATGCTCTTGGTGGTTTGGGATCGGGAGTCGCGTACAATGAAAAGGAATTAAGGAATATTGCCAGGAAAGCTTTTTCCTTTACCAAACAGATACTTGTCGAGGAATATCTCGAGGGTTGGAAAGAAATAGAGTATGAGGTGGTTAGAGATTGTTATAACAATTGTATTGTTGTTTGTTCAATGGAAAATCTCGACCCAATGGGTATCCATACAGGGGAAAGTATTGTTACCGCGCCTGTTCAGACCCTCACGGCTTCCGAAAACTTCAAATTGAGAGCGTTTACAATCAAAGTGATACGACATCTCGGTATTGTGGGCGAATGTAACATTCAATACGCACTCGATCCCAAATCAGGGGATTACAGGATAATAGAAGTCAATGCCAGATTAAGTCGAAGTTCCGCTCTTGCCTCTAAAGCAACCGGGTATCCGCTTGCCTTTGTAGCTGCTAAACTTGCTCTGGGGTACGGTTTAACCGAATTAAGAAACGCCATAACAAAAGAAACTTCCGCCTGTTTCGAACCTGCTATAGATTATGTAGTTCTGAAGTATCCGAGATGGGATTTGCAGAAATTTAGAAATGTCAGCCTTGATTTAGGCTCTGAGATGAAATCCGTAGGTGAAGTTATGGCTATCGCCAGAAGTTTCGAAGAAGTTCTTCAGAAAGCTATTCGAATGTTGGAAGTTGGTATGAACGGTGTTGTCTGTAATGAGATAGAATTCGATGATCTGGACAGGGAACTCGGAAAACCCACAGATAAAAGAATTTTTGCCATAGCGGAGGCTATTAAGAAAGGATATTCCGTCGATAAAATTTACGAGATATCAAAAGTAGATCCATGGTTCCTTTACAAGATAAAAAATATAATAGAGATAGAAAAACAGATGAAAAATAAAGAAATCGATAAGATTTCGAAGGAATTGCTGAAAGAAGCCAAACAAAAGGGCTTTTCTGATAAACAGATATCGATTTTAACCGATTCGAAAGAACTGGAGGTAAGGAAGATAAGAAAGAAAAAAGGCATTGTTCCTTACGTCAAGCAAATAGATACTCTGGCTGCTGAATTTCCCGCTAAAACCAATTATTTGTATATTACCTACAATGCTTCTGAAGATGATCTGAAATTTGATGAAAAGAATCAGGTTGTTGTCCTTGGAGGCGGAGCTTATAGAATTGGCTCGTCGGTGGAATTCGATTGGTGCTGTGTAAATTCGGTCACAACTCTCAGAGAATTAAAATACAAAGCTATAATGATAAATTATAACCCGGAAACTGTCAGCACGGATTATGATATTTGTGATAAACTTTATTTCGACGAAATGACTCTGGAACGGGTTCTCGATATATATGATAAGGAAAATCCTCTTGGGGTTGTAGTTTCAATGGGGGGACAGATAGCTAATAATCTTGCTCTTCCTCTGCATAAAAATGGGGTTAAAATACTCGGAACTTCGCCGGTAGATATAGATAATGCCGAGGACAGACACAAATTTTCGCAAATGTTGGATGAACTCGAGATAGATCAACCGGAATGGAAAGAAGTTACCACAATTAAAGATGCTGAAAAATTTTCCAGGCGAGTAGGTTATCCGGTCCTGGTTCGTCCCAGTTATGTCTTGAGCGGCGCGGCTATGAGCATAATTTTAAGTGAAGATGAACTGGAAGGATATCTAAAAATAGCTTCAGAAGTAAACAAAGAGCATCCGGTAGTTATCAGTAAATTTATTACCGGAGCAAAAGAAATAGAAATAGATGCTGTCGCGAATAAAGGAGAACTTTATTGTTACGCGATTTCCGAGCATGTTGAAAATGCCGGCGTTCACTCCGGAGACGCGACAATGGTACTGCCTCCTCAGAGAACATATCTTGAAACTATGCGTAGAATAAAAGTTATAGCCCGTAAAATTGCCAGAGCTTTGAAGATAACCGGACCTTTTAATATTCAGTTTATAGCTAAAGGTAATGAGGTTAGAGTCATTGAATGTAATTTGCGGGTTTCCAGGAGTTTCCCTTTTGTTTCAAAATTTCTTAAGATTAACTTTATCGATGCCGCGACTCGAATAATTATGGGTAAAAAAATCCCGACTCTTAAGAACTCGGCTTTCGATCTGGATTATGTTGGGGTTAAAGCTCCGCAATTTTCTTTTTCTCGTCTTAAAGGTTCTGACCCGATTCTCGGCGTCGAGATGGCTTCTACCGGTGAAGTGGGATGTCTCGGAGATGATTTTAATGAGGCGTTCCTGAAGAGTTTTATTTCAGTTGGTTTTAGAATGCCTGAGAAGTCGATTCTTCTTTCTACCGGACCCATCGACAGCAAAGCTGAGTTTCTTGAAAGTACAAAGATACTTAAGGATATGGGTTTCGAGCTCTATGCTACTAAAGGAACCGCGGAATTCATGAAGGATAACGGGATAGAGGGAACAGTTCTTCATTGGCCTTCGGATAACAAGGAACCTAATACACTCGATTATATTTCCGATGGGAAAATAGATATGGTGATAAATATTCCGAAGAATATAGAGAAGGAAGAGCTCGATAATGATTATCTAATAAGACGTCAGGCTGTAGATTTTAACGTTCCGCTTATTACGAATTTGCAGGTAGCAAAGAGGTTGGTAGAAGCGATGCAAAAGACTTCACTGGAAGATTTGAAAATTAAAAGCTGGGATGAGTATGAATAGATTGATAGTTTCGAGTTACGGGTTTCGATTATGAGGTTTTAAAAACTTAGGAGAAAAATATGGATTTGAAGATTCCGGAAAATTATAGCAATCATTTGAATTTAAAAGAGACTGAAGAAGCTATCAAATTGGTAAAAGATTACTTTGAAGTCGAACTGGCAAATCGATTAAATTTGCAGAGAGTAAGTGCCCCGTTATTTGTGGAATCAGGTACAGGTATTAATGACGACTTAAATGGAGTCGAGAGACCTGTTTCCTTCGATATGAAAAATATTTCGGATTTGGAAGCTGAGATCGTGCAGTCTCTCGCAAAATGGAAAAGAATGGCATTAGCCAGGTACGGTTTTAAAGAGGGTAGTGGTCTATATACCGATATGAATGCTATACGAAGAGATGAAATTTTAGATAATTTACACTCGATTTATGTAGACCAGTGGGATTGGGAGAGAGTGATTTCCGTGGAAGAAAGAAATTCAGACTTTTTGAAGGATATAGTAAAAAAAATATATACGGTTTTAAAAGAATCGGAAATGGTTGTATATAAGAAATTTCCTGAATTACAGCCTTTTTTGCGCGACGAAATAACTTTTATTCACAGTGAAGAACTACAGAAAAAATATCCCGATCTTTCTCCGAGAGAGAGGGAAGACGCCATAACAAAAGAAAAAGGAGCTG
>CAZVXD010000101.1:0-6625 GCA_964631335.1 uncultured bacterium | reverse complement strand
CTCTCCCATTTCGAAGGGAACCCACTCTCCGCCTTCGATTCGCCAGGAAAATCTTTCGATGGGAACCCTGTTTCCTTCCGGGGACAGGAAATCTTCTCTTGTCGAACAAAGTAAGACCCATTCTGTATTCGCGTGTATAGTTCCCTGAATTATTCCCGGGAATTCGATGGGAGATGAATCGGCGTCGAGAAATCCGACATCTATTTCTTTCGCTGTGATATCTATGGAAAGAACTTCCTGGTTTATAAAGCCGACTTCCAGGGAGGCGTTCTGATCGGCTATTAAGAAGAATAAAATTAACAGCATTTTGAAACCTCCTATTTTCTTATAAATATAGAAGTAAAGCGTTCTATTGTCAAGCTATTGCAAAAAAAAGAGGAAGGGGGTGCCCGGCACCCCCTTCCTCTTTAGCAGAACGTCAGTTCTAAGTGGTTTCTATTATAAGGTCTGGATGGTGTATGTTACGGTGCAGTTCGATCCGCCTGTATTAGTCTCATTACCATCGATGCTTACCTGATAATCTTGATAGGTCGTCGCCCAACCCCCGGTGCTCGCGGAACCGGATTCTATAACTGCCGCAGAGGTTGTTAAAGCCGTCCATCCGCCGACAAGAGCTCCCGCGCCGTCATCTTCAGCGTATTCGATGTCACCAAGAGCTATTCCGCAGTCGGGTGTCGGATCTCCATCTCCCGCGATGGTAAGTTCCCAGCTGGCTCCGCCGAAACCCCAGACAAAATAATCTATTGTTTGATACGGACGGGCAGCCGGCGTGGTCGGTTCATATTGAGCGGGGAAAGCAGCGGGAGGGAAACCAGCCATCGAGCTGAAATCCCATTCTATGTTCGCGTCGCTAATTTCTACACCTACAATTTCGGGTATAACGAATTCAAATTCTGCTTCTTTATAGTCGCTGGCTTGCCCAAAAACAAAAACCGGTAAAACTAAAAGTGCTACATATATAAGTTTACGCATGATAAACCTCCTTTAAGGTTTAAACGTTTTTATTAACCACTTAAGTCAACGCTCGCTAATTGTCAAAGAACTACCAATACTATATGCAAATACCGTTCCATAAAATAAGTTATTGATTAGCAAAAACATATAGATTTTGTTGTTTTGCGAACTGCAAAATAATTTCGCAAAACGCAAAAATTTTTCATTTGTAAAAAATTTATTACAAGCGATAATTGAACCGTAAAGCGCGCAAAGACAAAAAGTTTTTGAAAATTCTTGTTGAATGGTAAAGCAATTCGTGTAATTCGTGTTATTTGTTTTGAACTAAGCTCTTAGCCTTTCGTCTTTGGCTTTTGGCTAAAAAATAAAACCTTGTGCCCTTTACGGGCTTTGTGGTTCATCTTGATGTATTAGCGGTTTTGCCGCGCTGTGTTTATTTTTGTTAATAAAAGAATATGTAGTAAAAGATAAAAAGACCCAGGAAGATGAAAAAGAAACAGGTTCCGAGTTTCGCGAATCTAACCTTTTCTCTCCAGAATTTGTTTATCGCGGAAGATTTCATTCCCCTGTACGTGGCTGTAAAAACGATTACAAGAGGAGTGATAAATCCTATGTTGTAGATAATTAAATAGAAGATTGCCCTGACCTGAAGTTCGGGAACTCTGCTGACGAAAATCAGAGTCGGCAGGTAAATTTGACCGGTGCAGATGAATTCGCTAACAGAAATGAAGAAACCGCTTACCGCTGCCGCTATAAATAAATTCTTCTTTCCCATTTCTTCTCTGATAACCGAGTGTATTTTTTTCTTGATAAATCGGGGAAGCTGCAGCTTAACTTCTCCTACTTCATTTCTTTTAAGCTTAATATAATCGTAAAAAGATAGGATTCCGAAGCATATTGCCGTCAGTCCCACAAACCCAAGAATAATATTTCCTATTAAATGGGTTATTTTTAAAATGCCCGCGAATTTGATGAGCCCCAGTCCTATAGCGAAATATACGAGGAATACCACAATGCTGTAAGTGATTCCTATCAGGAGTGTTTCTTCTTCTTTTTTCCCTACGGCGGATAAAAAGGCGATAAGGAAAATTATGGTCGCGAAAGCGCAGGGATTAATGCCGTCTATTAAGCCTGCAAATATTATTGTAAATATCCCCATATTTTTGAATCTTTCTTTAATGTTTTCTTCAGCTTTATCTTTTAATTCGAATACTTTCGTCCACGATATTTCGGCGCCGTCGTTTTTGTATTCATTTATAAATTCTTTTAAGGGTTTCTTGTTAAGCTTTTCTCCTGTAAAATAATTTTCTCCGATAAAAAGCATAGGAGTTGTTAAACGCTTGTCTTCGGGAACATTATAAAATTCGCAAAATGCTTCATTGATTTTTTTGGTTTCCCTTTCTTCCATATTATATTTCGTAATATCGAGATTCGGGTAAATTTTTTCTAAAAAAGGTATCTCGTAATTTATTCTTTCGCAGATTTTACATTTGCTGTCATAGAAGTAAACGGCTTCTATTTTTTCATAAGAACCTTCGGCGGAAGATTTATTGGACATTATTTCGGGAAAGTCGCATCCCGAGTCGGCGTATTCCGCTATTTTTAGTTCTAACCATCTTCTGATTTCGCTGCGACCTCCGAGAATGTATTTTCCTATGACTGCGATAGGTATGTCGTTATTGGGATCTTGATATTCTTCTTCTATAGAAACCAGTAACTCGTAGTTGTCGGGATTAGATATTTCAAAAGACTTTATTATTATATTATATTTTTCTGTGAGGGGAGGCAGAATTTTTGTTTCAACAAACTCACAATCTTCGCAGTCGTTTGAATAAAATAAATACATTTTAACCGATGGGGTTTTTAAGGGTGCTTCCACCGTAGCGTTTATTTTTATGGGAACTTTGCCGTTTTCCGGGTCATTGGTGTGTAGATATATCGTTTCGCTAATACCGCCCATATAATCCCGGGATTCAAAAGTGACTGTGATTTTTCCTTCTCCGCGGGGAGGGACTAACTTGTTCTTAATATCGAGTTTTCCCGAAGCGCAGCCGCACGTGGATCTTATTTCGCTTACTTTCAAATCTTCATTGCCGACGTTTCTGAAAATAAATTCACCTTTTTTCGTTTCCCCTTGCTTCATCGTTCCGAAGTTCAGGGTCTTACTTTTAAATTGTATTTTTGGCTGGGCGGAAAGGCTGCACAGGATTAGAAAAAACATTATCAATATTTTTTGTATAGCCGATCTATTCATAACGACAATGATATATATATGGCTTTTCAAGTCAACCCCCTCTTATTCATGTTTGTTTAATCAGCAAAAGGTTGATATTCGATTTTTTGAAGGTTAATCTTTGTTTTAGAATTAAAGATTTGTAACTATTATAATTGTGAATATTTGAAAATAATCATATAGTAAAAGTAATCTTTTTTCTGACTTATAAATAAGGAAAGAAGTCTCTTGACTTTTAAGGAAAAAATAAGAAAATTAGATATAATTTCAAGGAGGAAAAATGCTGTATGGAGAGTTTGCGGTTTAGGGAAAAAACTGTAGGCTTAAACAGTAAAATATATATAGGAGATAAGAACAAATTTATTTGATTTGCCCTTCCTTTTTTCTGCTCAGCGTAGAAAGGAAGGTTTTTTGTTAAAAAGGAGGGGTATGGAGTAAATTTTTTAGTAATGGTTTAATTAATAATCAAAGATTGAATATAAGGAGTGAAAAAGTATGAATTTAAAACGTTTTGGAGTAATATGCGGAATAATCGTTTTGGCAGCGGTTATAGCTTTTTCCTGGGGATGCCAGAATCAGGTGACGGGTCCCGAGGATACTGCTACCCCGAGGCTGAGAGGATATTCGTCGGGCAGCTGCGGCAGTTACTGGTACACGCATTGGACTAATGGAGGTTCGGCTAACTTTAACTGTAACGGAAGTAATGGTTTCAGTGTTAGTTTCAGCAACGCGAATTTTGTTACCGGTATAGGCTGGAGTTCCGGAGCTTCCAGATCTATAAGCTTTTCGGGCAGCTGCAGCGGTTGTAGTTGGGGTCCGGGTGTCTATGGATGGTCGAGAAATCCTCTTATAGAATATTACATCGGTAAAAGCGGAGGCGGCAGCGCTGGCTCATATTCATGCAATGGCAGGTCATACACATTGCAGATAGACAGAAGGTATGGACAGCCATCCATTGACGGTACTTCAGATTTTGACCAGTACAATTGTAGCGGGAGTCGTAGCAGTCCCGTAGATATGGGCTGTCACTTTAACGCGTGGAGAAATATGGGAAAGGGAGGAGGCAGTCAGGACTATCAGGTTGTCATGGTAGAAGGTTGGAGCAACAATAGTGGTAACGGCAGTGTAACACTCGGCGGCGGCGGCGGTTCGACAACAACGACCAGCGGTGGCGGTACAACCACGACCAGCGGCGGCGGCGGTGGTGTACCAATAACTGTAAGGGCTCGCGGAACGAGTGGTAGTGAGCGTATCGAGGTTAGGGTAGGGGGCAACACGATTACCACCTGGACATTGGGCACGGGTATGGGCAATTGGGAAACCAGCACCCAGTACAGTGGTGGTTTAACTGTGTGCTTTACCAATGACGGCGACAACAGAGACGTTCAGATAGATTATGTCGTAGTGAATGGTCAAACCCGTCAGTCTGAAAACCAGAGCTACAACACCGGTGTCTGGCAGGACGGTTCCTGCGGTGGTTCAAACAGCGAGTGGCTCCATTGTAACGGTTGTATAGGCTATGGTGATGTTTCAGGCGGCGGCGGTTCGACTACAACCACAAACTGGAACAGCACCACCACAACCAGCGGTGGCTGGTGGTGGGGCGGCGGCAGCTGGTGGTAGTGTTTTTCGAGTAGATCTTAGTTAGTGATTAAGGTTAAGTAACGCGAAATAAGTGTTACGAGCAAAAGAGTTGCCCGGAATACACCGGACAACTCTTTTTTGTTTTTACGATACAAAGTTTTACTTAATTAGAGTTTTTGAATATTGGATATTTATATCCGGTTTGAATATTTTAGATAAAATTGCCTTGATATATCATAAGAAAAAAACGCATACGTAAATTCTCCTATGATTTATTTTTTTTTACGGAAACCCCTATGTTACTATATTTGTAGTATATTGAAGCGAAATAATGAAAAGCGCTTGATATCATCCATTTACTTATAAAGAAATAAGGAAATAGGTCCCTTGACTTTATCGCGAAAAACCTTTAATTAGATATAATAAAAAGTTATCCTATCGCATGAATTTTGATTTATTTTAGGGAGAAATTTGGCGAATATGTTTATAAATAGTTGGTAGACATGTTTTAAGGAGGTGGAAAGCTGTTATGAGGCAATCGAGGGGAGAATTTAAAATAGGTGTGATAGAGGTCGAAATTAAGATAGCTGATAAGAACAAGTTCGTCTAAAAAATTCCCTTCCTTTTTACGCGCCGTTAGTAAACGAGGTATTAAAAGGAAGAAAGGAGGGGGAGAAAGTATTTTTGTTATTAGTAGAAATCAACAATCAAGTTAAAAATCAAAGTAAGGAGTGTAAATGAATTTAAAAAGTTTTGGAGTAATATGCGGAATAATCGTTTTGGCTGCGGTTATAGCTTTTTCTTGGGGATGTCAAAATCAGCCTACCGGACCACAGGAGGAAGCCAATAATCTTCTGGGAACTATGAAACTTCGTGGTACCGGCACTCATGACGGTTTTTTCTATTCGGATTGGACCGATGGCGGAGGAACGGTAAACTTTACACTTGGATCTGGTGGTAATTACAGTTATTCATGGCAAAATTGCGGAAATTTTGTCGGCGGTAAAGGCTGGAATCCCGGGTCGTCTAGCAGAAATATAGGCTACAATGCCGGCGTATTTTCACCGTCCGGTAATGCGTATTTGTGTGTTTATGGTTGGACGCGTAATCCACTTATAGAATATTACATCGTCGATAACTGGGGGTCATGGCGTCCGCCGGGAGAAGGTCATCGGGGCAGCTTGAGCTCTGATGGTGGTACATACGACATATATAGAACCCAGCGTGTAAATCAACCTTCGATTGACGGTACATCAACTTTTTATCAGTACTGGAGTGTCAGGACGTCGAAAAGAGGGATCGGTAGCGATTGCAATATCAATTTTGGAAATCATGCTCAAGGGTGGCGTAATCAAGGGATGGATCTGGGAAACCATGTTTACCAGATAATGGCAACAGAGGGCTATCAAAGTAGCGGAAGCTCTAACGTAACGGTTTGGGATAACGGCGGCGGCGGTTCGACCACTACAACCAGCGGTTACACCACAACAACCAGCGGAGCAACCACGACCAGCGGCGGCGGCTCGAACAGTTTTGTTATAAGGGCGCGCGGTACAGGCGGCGGTGAAAATATCTCCCTGGAGGTGGGTGGTAATACGGTTGCCAGTTGGAATTTAACTACAAGTTACCAGAATTACTCTGCTTCTACCGATAATACGGGTGGAACTCTCGTTTGTTTTGGCAACGATAACGGAGAGAACATGGACGTACAGATAGATTATATGGAAGTAAACGGTGAGACACGCCAGGCGGAAGACCAGAGCTACAATACAGGTGTCTGGCAGGATGGAGACTGCGGTGGCGAGTACAGCGAGTGGCTGCACTGCGAAGGTTGCATAGGCTTTGGCGATGTTT
>CAZVXD010000100.1:0-6675 GCA_964631335.1 uncultured bacterium | reverse complement strand
TAAGCCGGATTCTGTTATAGACAGTCATTGATCTTTGCAACTACCCGGGATTATCGGTCCGGGTAAGTGGACCTACCCTGTTTGTCTTGCATTAGAGGGGGTTTACCATGCGGTTTCTGTCACCAGAAACCCGGTGAGCTTTTACCTCGCCTTTTCACCCTTACCCCGCGTAGCAGGGCGGTATATTTTCTGTGGCACTTTCCGTCACCTTACGGTGCCTCCCAAAGGGAGCCTCCCTTACCCACAATGTCCGGACTTTCCTCACTCTCAAAAGAGAGCGCGACTGCCCGCCCTTCCGCTATATGTATAAATTTAACATTGTAGAGTAAAAATTCAAGCACTAGAGTATAAGTTAAATGGAAAAATTAAAAAATGGTTAAATGGTAATCTAGGATTTCGGATTTCGGATTTGGGATTTGGGATTTAGGATTTAGTTAAAACAAAAAACTGTTCTTTTCTTTGTGTTCTCTGTGTCTCTGTGTGATAATATTTTTGGGTTATTTACCCCCAATTTTCATAAAACTCCGGTTTACGGTCCTCGAATAAATCGTTTAATTCCGTAACTTTCTTATCCCTGGCTTCTTCGGGGTCTATATCTACTGAAAAAACCCTTTCATCGGTCTTCCCTGCTTCTAATATCACTCTACCTTTAGGATCGACTATTTCGCTTCTTCCCGTGAATTCATTCCGAACGCCAAATCCATCTTCCACTCCCGTTCTGTTTGCAAGAACAATAAATACGCGATTTTCTATCGCTCTGGTAACAGCAGCTTTTTGATAATACGGCAGGACCAGATTCGAAGGATGAAGAATAATATCAGCTCCCTTCAAAGCAAGTGTTCTCATAGCTTCGGGAAATATCCAATCAAAACAAACAAGTAAACCAATATTTACCCCACCGACAGAAAAAACAGGAAAACCTGTATTTCCGCTTTTAAAAATATTTTTTTCCTCACGAAACAGATGAATTTTTCTATAAATCCCTGAAATACCCTTACCATCGACAAGTATAGCAGAATTATAAAGATTTTCACCTTCTCTTTCGAGAAAACCAGCTGCCATAACCAAATGATTTTCCCCGGCGATACGGATTAATTCCTCGCACCACTTCCCCCCCATTTCCTCACTTAAAGAATAAGCCTCTTCATAATCTTTGAATGTATAACCGGTTAAAGCAAGCTCCGGAAGAACAAGTATATCTATTGAGTCCGCACTTTGAACATTCTTTCGAATTAAATCTAAATTCTTCTCGGGCTTTCCAAAAAAAGGAGAATATTGAAAAAAAGCTACTCTCATAATAAATTTCCTGAATCAATATAAAAAAAAATGGAAAATCTATTGCTGTCTGGGATTATTTTTGACCTGCCCGATAGCTTCCATTACAATGGAAGTAACTTTTGAACGAAACCCGGAACTGTCCATCTTTGTTTTCACAACAGCGTGTCCAAGATCACTTGTGGTATAAAAAGGCTCACATTTAGTCAAGGCGAGTGCTATTATTTCTTCTCTATAAGACTCGCAATCTTTTAACTCTGACGAACTTTCAAGGATCTCGCTCAAAATATCTTCGACCATTTGTTCCATGTAATTTCTTCTTTCCATGGTTAGTAATATAATAAAAAAAAATGAAATTTCAAGTGGCAAAAATCAGCCGTTAGCAGAAAATTTTCTGTTTTTTATGCCCTTCCCAGTATAATTCTTTAGGGATGGAGAAAAGATTCTGGCTTCCGGCTTCTGGATTCTGGATTCTCTCTCTATACAACTTACGTGCAATTACAAAATCCTTCTTGACAAAATGCCCTTTTCTTATATATTTGAGTGAGAAATTCACTATTAAGTAATAAAAATTTGAAAGGAGAAGAAATGAAGACTTTTTCATTAAAGAAAGAAAACATCGAGCGAGATTGGTGGGTTATAGATGCCAGGGATAAAATATTGGGCAGAATGGCTGCCAGAGTAGCTACGATATTAAGAGGAAAACATAAACCCAATTTTACCCCCCACGTCGATAATGGTGACTTTGTAATTATTGTAAACGCCGATAAAGTAAAACTAACCGGAAAGAAAGAAGAACAAAAATTATACCGAAAACACAGCGGCTTTATGGGAGGCCTAAAAGAGGTACCCTTCAAAACAAAAAAAGAGAAAGACCCGGAAGGAATAGTAATCCAGGCTGTTAGCGGAATGTTACCTAAAAGTAAACTCGGACGACAATTGATTAAAAAATTAAAAGTTTATTGTGATGAAAAACATCCTCACGAAGCTCAAAAACCAAAGAAATTAGAAGTAGGAGTTTAAAACATGGAAGAAATCATTATTGCAACGGGAAGGAGAAAAAACGCTGTTGCCACTTCTCGTATATCACCGGGAACAGGAAAGATCACCATCAACAAAAAAACGGCAAAGGAATATCTTAAAATAAATCGTCTTGTTTACGAAGTAAGGAAACCTCTGGAAAGAGTAGGTGTACAAAACGATTTCGACCTTAATATTGTTGTCAAAGGCGGAGGTATCTCGGGACAGGCGGATGCAATAAGGCATTCGGTTGCTAAAGGTCTTGTTAAAATGAATGAAGAGTATAAAAAGCCATTAAAAGACGCTGGATTCTTAACAAGGGACGCGAGAGTAAAAGAAAGGAAAAAATACGGACTTCGAAAAGCAAGAAGAGCTTTCCAGCATTCGAAGAGATAGGAGGATAAGTGGCATTACAATTTAAAGATCTTTTAGACGCAAGAGCGCATTTCGGACACAAAAGAAGAAACTGGAATCCTAAAATGGAACAGTTTATCTACACGGAAAAAGACGGACTTCATATAATAGACATAAGGAAATCTGTAGACTTGTTAAAAAACGCTTATCGTATGGTTAGCAGCACAGCCGCAGGCGGAGGAGAATTCCTGTTCGTAGGAACAAAAAAACAGGCTCAGAATATTATCGAAGAAGCCGCAAAAAGAGTCACCGCTTCTTATGTTAAAGAACGCTGGCTGGGCGGTACACTTACAAACTTCAATGTTATAAGAAATAGCATAAATAAGTATAACAATCTTTGCGAACAGATTGAACAGGAAGACTTCGAAACATTACCAACAAAAATTCAAAGCCGTCTTTTAAGACAAAAAGAAAAGATGGAAAAGCATTTTGACGGAATCCAAAATATGGAAAGATTACCGGATTTACTATATGTGGTCGATGTAAACAGGGAAGACATCGCGATAAAAGAAGCAAATCTATTAGAAATACCGGTAGTGGCAATAATAGATACAAATTCCGATCCGGAAATGATAGATTTTCCGATTCCGGCTAATGATGACGCAATCGAGTCAATAAAATTAATTACAAATATCATAGAGACAGCAATCATAGAAGGTAAGAAAAGATACGAAGACGAACAGCAAAGTAAAGCAAAAAAAGAAGAAAAATAAAAAAGTTCTTATCAAAAAATCAATAATCATAATAGGAGGTTCTTGTGGCTTCGGAAGTTGATGTTAAACTCATCAAAGAATTAAGAGCAAAAACAAACGCGGGTGTATTAGATTGTAAAAAAGCATTGGTTGAATCAAATGGCGACATTAAAGAAGCCGTTCAAATACTCAGAAAACAGGGAATCGCGGAAGCGGCTAAAAAAATGGGTAGGTCAGCGAAGGAAGGTATTATATACGCTTATATTCACCCCGGAGATCAGAAGGCTGGTGTAGTCGAATTGAATTGTGAAACCGATTTTGTCGCCCGAACCGATGAATTCAAAGATTTAGCCAGAGAAATCGCAATGCAGGTTGTGGCTTTTAACCCGATTTCTGTAGACAGGGAATCCGTACCCGAAGAAATCCTTAACGAAGAAAAAAGCATCTATGAAGAACAGGTAAAAAGAATGAATAAACCTGAAAAAGTACAGGAAAACATAATTGCCAACAAACTTGAGAAATTTTATAGCGAAGTGGTTTTGATGGAACAGAAATACTACAAAGAACCATCGATGACTATAGAAGATCTAATAAAAGAAAAAATATCCATTATCGGGGAAAATATAGTCGTAAGAAGATTCCAAAGGTTTCAGGTTGGAGAGTAGCCCAAAATACAAAAGAATACTAATAAAACTAAGCGGAGAATTTCTTAAAGCAAAAGAAGAAGTTATTTCTTTTGAAAAACTAAATCGCTTTACCGAAGACGTAAAACGGATACATCAAAGCGGCATCCAAATAGGTATAGTAATAGGCGGTGGCAACATCTTAAGAGGTTTAGAGGGCTCGAAAAAATATAAAATATCATCCGGAGAGCTCGACGAATTAGGCATGATTGCTACAATGATAAATGGCGGAGCTCTATCACTCGCTCTTAATAGGCTTAAAATATCCAATTCTGTTCTCTCAGCCTTACCCATTTCTTCATCTATAGGTGAGGAATTCAGCAGAAATAAAGCAATAGAAATGCTTAATCAAAATAAGGTTTTAATTTTTGTTGGAGGAACCGGCAATCCATATTTCACCACAGATACAGCCGCGGTTCTTCGCGCCTTACAGATTAAAGCCGAAGTTTTGCTAAAAGCCACGAATGTTAAAGGAATCTTCGATAAAGATCCTAATAAATTTGAAGACGCCAAGTTTTACGAAACGATTACTTACAAAGAAGCGCTAAATAAAGGCTTGAAAATAATGGATTTATCAGCATTTTCTCTGGCAATGGAACACAAATTACCTATAATCGTCTTTAACGGCGAAGTCAGTAACAATTTAAGAAAACTTCTTTCAGGGAAAAACATCGGAACTATTATTAAAGGAGGAAACGATGGATAAAGAACTCAAAAAACAAATGGTTGAAAAAATGGAAAAAACCTATTCTATTGTAGCTGAAGAATTTGCCAACATAAAAACCGGTAGAGCTTCACCTGCTCTTATAGAAGATATAAAGGTGGAATATTACGGAACGCAGACACCATTAAATCAGCTTGCTTCCATAACAATTCCAGAACCACATCTTATCGTACTTCATCCATTCGACGAAAAAGCTATAAGCAATATTGAAAAAGCCATTATAGCTTCGAATCTGGGCCTCAATCCATCCAATGATGGTTCAGTACTCCGCATACCCATACCTCCACTAACCGATGAAAGAAGAGAGGAACTGAAGAAACTTATCAACCGACTCGCGGAAGAAGGGAAAGTATCTCTTAGAAATATACGAAGAGACGCTATAAAAGAAATTCAGGAACTGTCTAAAGACAGCACAATCTCAAAAGATGACGAAATAAGATTCAAAGATGAAGTACAAAAAATAACAGACCATTTCACCGACAAAATCAAAGATATTCTTATAAAGAAGGAAAAAGAAATCATTAATGGCTAATGATAATTTACCCATCCATATCGCTATAATAATGGACGGAAACGGAAGATGGGCGCAGAGAAGGTCCCTTCCCCGTTTTCACGGTCATCTCGCAGGAGTTAACGCGGTTAGGAGGGTAACGGAATATTGCAAGGATTTTAACATTAAATATCTAACGCTGTACGCGTTTTCTCAAGAAAACTGGGACCGACCGAAAGATGAAGTCAATGGGCTTATGTCTCTTTTTTCTAAAGTAATAAGAGAAGAAATAAATGACTTGAAAAAAAATAAAATTAGAGTTAGATTCCTTGGCAAAATAAACGGACTGCCTAAAGATGTTAAAGAATCCGCGATGTTTATTCAAGAACAAACAAAAAACCTGAAAAAACTAAACCTGATACTGGCTTTTAATTACAGCGGAAGGGCTGAAATAATCGAGGCAACCAACAAGGCTATAGAAAAAGGGGAAAAAGTAACTGAAGATAGTTTTAGAGATTTTTTATTTTTGCCCGATGTGCCGGACCCGGATCTTTTCATTAGAACGAGCGGAGAACTTAGAATTTCCAATTTTTTACTGTATCAGATCGCTTACACCGAATTATTTTTTACCGATGAACTCTGGCCTGATTTTAATAAAGATCAATTTATGAAAGCCATAAGATCTTACCAGAAGAGAGAAAGAAGATTCGGAACCATTCAACGAACTTAAGTCATCGCTGGATAACAGCACTACTTTTTACTCCCGTCCTAATTGTTATAGCCAGGGAAGGCGGAATTTATTTTTTAATTTTGATCGAATTAGGAATATACCTCGGGGTAAACGAATTTTGTGATATTTTAAGAGAACGAGGTCTAACTCCTTATAAATCTCTTGCCATAATTTCATCTTTAATATTAGGATTAAACGCGTATTTTCAGAGCCATCTATTTACGGTTATTACAATAACGGCTCTGGTTATTGTAGTAGCCTTCGCGGAATTATTTAGAAAGAAAAAAGAGGAAGCTATATTCCATCTGTCAGGAACAGTATTCGGAGTTATTTATGTGGCGTGGTTGTTCAGCCACCTTATACTTTTAATGCAAATGCCCGACGTTCTGGAATCTCTTACCTATAAAAACATTTTTGGTATAACCATAAGATTAGGAACGAGTCTGGCTTTGCTTCCATTCGTCCTTACCTGGACTAACGATTCGGCAGCTTTTTTCGTAGGAAGGAAAATAGGAAAAAGAAAATTCTTTCCCTCTCTTTCTCCTAAGAAAACATGGGAAGGGGTAATAGGAGGAGCAATCGCGACTATATGCGCCGCTTTTATTTATCATTATTTATACGCTTCTTATCTCTCATGGTTTGACTGC
>CAZVXD010000099.1:0-6687 GCA_964631335.1 uncultured bacterium | reverse complement strand
TTTATATTGCATATCAATCTTTAGAAAATTCAGATACACAAGCCATAAGAGAACTTGACCCTGAAGTCTTTTGTGATACTTTGAAATGTTGTGTTTTTTCGTTTCTAAGCATTGATGGAATATTTAATTATCTGTGGCACGTTGAGTTTGAAGAACGAGAGAAAAACATTACCCGCAAGTATGCAGAATATTGGAAAAAAATTGAAGAGCCTACGAAATGGATTAAAAAATATCCTTACGAGAGAATTGATTTACTTTCCCTGGCGTATTCTGGTAAAGATTTTTTTGAAAACGATAAACATACTTATTGTTTAGATTTATATAAGGACTACATTGAGCTTAGGAATGCATTGTTCCATTCTTCTCCTGATATTACTTATACAAGAGGTAGAAATATACATGATCCTTTTTCAGTTTTAGAAATAAAAAAAATAAATCCCGCTGGTAGAAAAAGGACAACTCAAAAGCTCAAATGTCGTCTTTCCGAATGGAATAATCTTCAAGATTTATCAAAAACGCATGCTTTAGAGGTCTATAAATTTACATTAGCTTTGCTGTATAGGACTTCAGAGATATTTTTTATGGATATCCCTTTTCATGGGGTTGCCTTCCAGAAAGGTTCCCCAGATTTCAAAGAAGCCTACAGACAACTTCCCAAATGCCATTTCGACGCGGTAATCAAACAAGAGTGGAGCATATAAGCCTTTCACCGGATTAATTGTTTAAAACTTAGTGTCCTTAGTGATCTTTGTGTGAGATTATTTTCGGGGTGGAGGTTGGTTATTAACAACAAAAAATCTCTTGTACTTTGTGTGTTTGTTTTTCTCTGCGTTCTCTGTGGTTCAATTAGTTTTTTAGAGGTAAGGGAGGGGATTCTGACTTCTTACTCCTGGCTTCTGAATTCTTTTTTAAACTTCCAGTCCTTTTTCTTCAAAGAGATAGCGTTTGATTTTGTGTGTTGTGGTTTTTGGAAATTCCTCGTCCCGTATCTTAACTCTTCTCACTCTCTTAAAGTCGGTTAAATCTTCATTCATTTTTTTTACCACACCGGTTAATATTTTATGCGGGTCTTTTTCTTTGATTTTATGTTTTTCGCAGAATTCATCTATTTCTTCATAATTCGGATAGATGGTGGCAACTAATTCTTTATTTTGTGTGTTGGGATTTGTTTCATAAGATACGAGTATTTCTTCAATAAGAGGCGATCGGGATAGATAGGTTTCTATTTCTTCCGGATAAATGTTTTTCCCGCCTTTGGTAACAATAACCGATTTCTTTCTACCGGTTATATACAAATAACCATCGGAATCTATAAAACCCATATCTCCGGTTTTAAACCAATCTCCTTCAAAAACTTCCGCCGTAGCTTCTTCGTTTTCCCAGAATCCTTTAAAAACAGAAGCTCCTTTTACCGCGATTTCGCCTATTCCATTTTCTCCGGGATTAAATATTTGAACTTCTAACCCCGGCAAAGGAAGTCCTATGGATTCATTTCTGGGTGCCTGCGGTGGGTTTACGGATACTACGGGTGAAGTTTCGGTTAATCCGTATCCCTGTATTAATGGGAATCCCCACTTTTCGAATCTACCGGCAACCCATTTTGGTAAAGTGGCACTTCCGGGTACCAGAATCTTTAAATTATCTAATCCCACCTGCTTTCTTATGGTCGAGTAAAGAAAAGAGCCGCTGCCTTTTTTAATTTTATGAAGAAATGAACCTACACCGTTTAGAGTTCCGAAAAGGGCTTTTTTAACCGGCGGAAGTTTTCCGATTTCTTTTTCTATGCCTTTTATAAATTTTTCGAGGATTAAGGGTACAACAGCGAATATAGTCGGTCTGGTTTTTAAGCAGTCTTCTTTTATTTCTTTCGATTTTAATGATCTGGCAAGAGTAACCGCGGCTCCTATAAAATAAGGACATAAAATATTAACTGTTTGTGAAAAAACATGATTTAAAGGTAGTAGAGAATAGAATATATCTGTTGAATTGAAATCTATTCCCTGACGCATCATTTCTATATTACTCGATAGGTTTTTCTGGGTTAGAACGACTCCTTTTGGAGAACCGGTTGTTCCCGATGTATAAAGAATTAACGCCGGATCGTCGAGAGATAAATCAGGTAACGTAAAATCATCTATTTTATAAGTACCTTGCGGCATTTTTAGCGGGGTGCTTATTTCTATATCATGGCTAAGCAATTCCTCTGAAGCAAAAAGCAATTTAGTTCCGGAATTATTAAGAAAATGGTTAACTTCTCTGTAAGTTAAGCGGTTATCGAGGGGGACACCTATAGCTCCCGCGAACTGTATGGCTAAATAAGTAACTATCCATTCAGGATTATAGTTTCCGTAAATAGCTACTCTATCGCCTTTTTGGATGTTCCTGGATTGAATTTCCTTTGCGCGAGTAATTATTAAAGAAGTAAGTTCCCTGTAAGTCCATTTTCTTATTTCACCTGCAGCAGTCAAGATTTGTAAAGCGGTATTGTCGGGATAATTCCTGACAGTTCTTAGAAAACTTTGAGGGATTGGAAATATTTGTTCCGGTTCTTTTATTATTTTCCACTCCATATTTGAATTATAAGGGGAAAACTTTTATTTGTCAATGACAAAAGAGCTATCAGCTATCTGTTAACTGCTTACTGCTTACTGCTAAAACAAAAAAGATTTATAAAGCTGTCAGCTGTGAGCCGTGAGCGACGTTCAGTACAGTTTTCTTCTCTTCCAGCGGAGATATATGTATCCTACCGCAAGTCCTCCTAAATGAGCGAGATGTGCCACATTACCTCTACCTTCGAATAAGAATAAAAGCTCAAGAATTCCGAATATCCATACCGCGTATTTCGCGTCTATAGGTATTAAAAGCGGAAACATTATAAGCTTCGTTCTGGGGAAAGTAATCCCGAAAGCGAGAAGTATGCCGAAGACCGCGCCTGAAGCTCCCACAACCGGTATAGTGGATTCCATATTAAACAGAGAGTATATAAGGGCGGCTCCGATTCCGCATATAAAATAGTACTTATAAAATTCTCTGGTGCCCCATAAATATTCAAGTTCTCTCCCGAACATCCACAGTATATACATATTGATTAAAAGATGGAAAAATCCTCCGTGCAGAAACATATAAGTTATTCCCTGCCATACATAACCTTTCATGAATTCTCTCGGAATCAAAGCAAAGTAAGCGGTGAATGGTAAAAGATTATCAAGGATTAATTGAAGTATAAAAACTAAAACGTTTGCTATTATAAGATTCTTAAGTCCGTTTTGAGTTTCTCTCATTCTCTTTGTATCTCCTTTTATTATTTATATTCGTTCTAATACAGCCATTTAAGAGAGTACCCCAGTATAAGTACTCCAATAAAACCAAATAAATTTATTTTTATCATAAAGCCAAGTGTAAGGGTGAAAATATGAAGATCTAAATTTACGGGATGAAATCCTACTTTTAAAGGTGTAGTCATTACAGTTTTTACGGCACCATCAGGTAAAATCATTCCAAGTAAGTCTCCGATGAAACTTCCCAGTATTAAGCCCATTAATAAGATAAATATTGTTAAAGGTATATTTTTCTTTAATCTACGCAAAATTTGTTCCTCCTTTTAGTCTTCGAATATATAAAATATGTTAAAATCCCAACTACCGAACCTGTAATTAAAGAAGATAAAATATAAATAGGGGAGATGTAAAAAAGGGAGATTCCCGGAAGAAAAATAGAGATGGCAAGAAAAAGTTGAGTAATTATGTGGGTTTCCGCTCCCAATATGCTTATCCCTAATAAACTGAAAGGTAAACGGCTCTTTATAACAGCCCACATGATGCAGGTACTGATCAGAGTTCCGCTTATTGAGAATATAAAAGAAGGGGTAAACAGTCTGGCAAGTATCAAACTCCCTAATATCGATTTAAATATTCCGATAAAAATGGCTTCTTTTAACCCGAGAAAAATTAGAGCCAGCAAAATAAAAATATTTGCCAGACCGAGGCGAATTCCGGGTATCGGAGTAGGAAATAAACTTTCAACGACAAATAATGATATAGACGCGGCAGTAAAAATGGAAATATAAGCTATTTTATTCAGTGACTGCATCGTATGTTTTCCCTTCTATTTTTATTATTATTCTGTTCGGAACACAAATGATAAAATCCCCTTTCTTTGATATCCAGCCTTTATTTTCGCAAATCTTTAAAGGACAGGGTGAGTTTAAAATCCTTACCCTACCATCTTTGATTTCGACTTTAGCCTCTCCAAGTTTTCCCTTTACAATAATTTCTTTATCCTGGTCCAAAGAATAAACAAAATCGTTAGTTTTGTCAACACTTATAATTACTTTTTCTCCGTGTTTTCTCGGCAGAAAAAAAGCAAAAGACAGAAATAAGATGATGGCTAATATATCGCCTATTTTTAAAGGACGAAATCTGCTTTCCGACCGCAATTAGAGCATTTACCTTTATCTATACCGGTTATTTTAATACTATATCCGGATCTTTTCACAAGAATGTTCGAACACTCCGGACAGTGGGTATCTTCGGCGCCCTCTATTTGAGCGTTGCCTATATATACGTAGTATAAGTACTTATTGGCTATTCTATATGCCTCTTCTAATGTTTCCATCGGAGTCGGTGGCTTATTATAATCGTTATGGGGAAAATATCTGGAAATGTGCAGGGGTATTGTTTTATCTATCGAGGCTAAATATCTGGATAATTCCTCGATATCACTGTCGTTATCACCCGGAATCAATAGATTGGTTACTTCGACGTGTATCTTCCGGGAAGCCTTTTCTATGGTACGTTTTGTGGCAGCAAGATTTCCTTTAAGAACTTTGCGGTAATATTCCGCGTTCATCGATTTTAAATCCACATTCATCGCGCTTATTATCTCGAGTAATTCGTTAAGAGGTTTTTCTGAGATAAGCCCGTTTGTTACCATTACGAGGTCTATTCCTTCTTCTTTAACTAATTTTGAGGTGTCTTTTATAAATTCAAACCATATTATCGGTTCAGCGTAAGTAAAAGCTATGGAGGAAGTATTATATTCTTTTGCGAGAGAGACCAGTTCTTCGGGAGTTATTGTTCTTGTTACCGCTTTTTTGAAGGATATTGTATAGTTCTGACAGTAAGGGCATCTCATGTTGCAGCCGTTAGGAGAAACCGAAAGAATTTGAGTTCCGGGTTTAAAATGAAACAGCGGCTTTTTTTCTATCGGATCTGCCGCTAAAGAAGTTGTTCTGCCGTAATTTTGAGCGTATAGGGTACCGTCTTCGTTTTTTCTCGCCCAGCAAATTCCTTCCCCGCCCGGCGGTATAGCGCATTCATGGGGGCAGAGCTCGCACCGCGTCATTAAATTATCTGTTTTTTTGTAATATTCGGCTTCTCTTTTATTCATAAATGTTAAGTTTTCCCTTATCTATAAATTTATAAACATTTTCCGATGTGTCAACGACCATAGCTTCTACGTTATTATTAGTTATATAATTTTTTGCTTTTTTGATTCCCATAGCGACGAGCGCGGTGGTGATACAGTCGCCTTCGACTCCGTCTTTTACAATAACGGTTACGGACGCGATTTCTTTCGCGGGATAACCTGTAAAGGGATTTACTATATGATGATATCTTGTTCCGTCTATTATAAAATACCGTTCATAATCGCCCGAAGTGAATACAAAACAGTCGTGAACACTGAGCGTTCCCAGTATTCCGTTTTCTTCACGCGGATTTCTTATACCGATAACCCAGTTATTTTTACTTTTTTTCTTGCCTACCAGAAGAATATCTCCTCCCGCTTCGATTAGAGCGGATCGAATGTTGTGTTTTTTCAGTATATTTTTTGCTCTGCTTAGAGCGTATCCTTTTGCCGACCCACCGAGATTGAGGGAAAAAGAATCGGGGATTAAAAGAGTATCTGCTTTCATTTTTACTTTTTTATAATTTACGAGAGGTAAAAGTTGTTTGATTTCGTTTTGCGAGGGTAGGGTAGGTTCCTTAAAATAATTCCACTTTTTAAGTATCGGATCGATTGTAATGTCGAAATAACCTTTTGTTTTTTCGGAAAAATAAAGGGATTTTTCTATGATTTTAGCTGTTGTAGTATCGATTATACCCGTCTTTAAACCCTGTACTTTCAGTGAATCGATTCTTTTAAATTCGCTTTTTATCTCATTGATCGCTTTTTTTGCCGGTAAAGGATTTCTCGAATAAATTTTCCCGGTTACATATGTATCAAAGTAGAAATCCTGGAATGTATATTCTTTAACGGGTAAGAAAAAGAAAAGATAAGCTATTATCAATACTAATACTATTGCTATTATTATACGTTTAAAACCCATCCCCACCTCAAAAGATTAGCCACAAAGACACGAAGGCGCAAAGTTTTTTTTTGTTTTATCATCCTAACCCTCCAACTTCCTAACCTCCTAACAATATCTTTAATGACTAATGAAAGCAAATTTAGTCTTTTTGGAGAATCCGAGAACTAATGTTTGAAGCTTTAATTTTCAAATACGTCTTTGACCTGTTCGAAAGCCCAGTCCAGTTCGTCTTTGGTAATGATAAGCGGAGGAGCGAAACGTATTACAACTCTGTGAGTTTCTTTACAAAGAAGTCCTTTTTCTTTTAGCTTTTCCGCGTACGGTCGAGCTTTTTCATGTAATTCGAGCCCTATCAAAAGTCCTTTACCGCGAACTTC
>CAZVXD010000098.1:0-6822 GCA_964631335.1 uncultured bacterium | reverse complement strand
ATCAGTTTGAGTTTCGCACAAAATTGAATCAAACGATTGTATTTTCTCCTTTTCAAGGCAATCAAAAATATCCCTATAGAAAGCCATTGAGTCAAAATCAGGCTTCATAAGTTCTCCTTTTAAAGAACCCTAACGCCACGGCTAAGCGGTTGCAAAGGAGCGTAGCGGAATCTCAATCCGTCTTCAGCCGTATGTTGGGTGTTTTTAGAAGGCATTGTTTAAATCAATTTTCAGTCCTGCCGTTTTCAGTTCTTTAGCAAGTTTGAAGCGCCAGGCACCCTCTGAATCGATAGGAATATACAGTATACCGCTAAAATCACTTGGTATCTCAACGCCTTCTTCATAAAGAACCGATATTCGACTCCTTCCGAGTTTAGCAGCAAAAAAACCAAGTTCGAAAACAACATTCTGTCTTGCTCTGAGTGGTTTAGGTTCTGTTTTGGGTGTATCCTTTGGTGCACCTGCATCATCACCAGTTAACAAAACGACCGAATAATCAGCCGCCGAATGAGATTCGAATTTTTCAATTATCGTTCTGCCTTCGTTCGCCTGTTCATGAAGAATGATAACAGCAAGCCCCAGTTTTTCGATAAACCTAGCCACTGCTTCTTTCACAGCTTCATTATGACCGTGAACGATGAAAACACTTTCTTTTTCTTTGGGTTTTTCTGGAGGAGGAGATTCGTTTGGCTCCGGGCCAGAAAGCTTCCTGAGAACCTGCTGAAGGAGGTCCACGATTTCTGCAGGTTGGGATTTCCTAAGTGCTTTTTCTAAAATTTTCTCAGCTTCTGATTTAGGTTGTTTTTTGTCAACTTTCGAGGGAGGTATTTCCTGTATAGATTGAAAGTGCTCCTCTAAATCCGGCCACCATTTCTCGAATGTATATTCTAATCTTCTTTCTTCGATTGAGTTTTGACCAAGGGCACGATTAAGCGTACGGATTAAAGAATATGTTCCCACTTTATCTCCTGTCGTCGCTTGAAACTGAATCAATGGGCCTTTTAACTCTGAAGGAGAAAACCCAAAGAGATAGGGACACACATAAGCCATTTCAAGCGCCTTAGAAAGAGCGCCAACCTCATAAAGCAACCAAGGGGAAGATACATTTTCAGGAGTAAGAAAAATAATTCCAACTCGGGATTCCTTGAGTTGAAAGGCTATTTCATCTTGCCATCTCGAACCCGCTGTAATATCTACGGATGAAAGCCACGGATCAATAGCTTGAATTACGTTTGGCAACCACTCTCGGAATGCCTTTGCTAATGAATGGCTTCTTTCACCTGACCAGCTAAAGAATACTTTCATTTTTTCTCCTTATATCCACCCAACATAAGTTTATATGTACTAATATTAATCTCAAAGATCCACCTTTTTTGCATTTCAAAGTTTTATTCTGTTATTCTTTATGTGGATTTATTTGTACTGCATTTTTAAATGCATATTTGCTCTTGCTTGCTTCTTCAGAATAAGGGAACCGAACAATATGGGGTTCAAATGCATGTGATACAATGCTTCTATTGTTGTATTTAGCGGAAGAATAAACATAACCAATGACGTAATTATAGAAGGTTTCTACACCATTCTTTCTTAATTCATAATGTTCTTTAATATTTTTTAAGCTTTCTTTGTTAAGGAACTTTTTAGCTTCACCGGTCAAATAGAGTTCAAAATCAAAATATTCAACACAATCTGTAATAAATCTGTCTTTTAAATTATAGACGATTTTATAAGGTTCTCTACATTCAATAAAATTTAATTTGCTGTCGTCTGCATAAAATCTGGTTTCAATAATTTTATTTTCTTCATATTCAAATCTTATTATGGATGGTTCAAAGCATGTGAATTGAGCGATTTCTTGTCCATGCATAAACTTAAGCTCAATTACCTGGTTGTTATTATTTATTGTTTCTTTAATATACAGGTCTTTTAATGTGTCTGGATGGACCATCCACTTTACAAGTTTCGCTTCAGACGCAGTTGAATAGAATGAATGGTATACAACCCTATTTTGAGCGTAAATAGATATACTAAAAAGAAGTAATATTATTATGATTTTTTTCATTTTATATAGAATAATGTTTCTGGATTTTTTGTCAAGATAATTGAAAGCTCTTTATATTTGAAACTTTTCATAGCTTAAAAATTTGATTATTAGAATTATTAACTCTTGACAATATTTTTATTATCCTTAAGAGGAAATTAATGACCAAATATTTCATATACGCCCGTAAATCAACAGACGAAGAAGATAAGTAGATTCTTTGAATCTAAGTTAAATGGTTAAATCGTTGAGTGTTTGAGTTGTAAAAATAGCTGAAAGCTGTGAGCTGGCAGCTGATAGCTAATTGGCTTAGTGCCTTTGTGGCAGAAAAATTCTTGACATGAGGAAATATTTCAGTAAAATATAAGTGCTATGAATCGATATAATCTGGTGAGTTTTACAGGTATTTTCTTTTTGCTCGCTTTTGCCTGGCTTTTTTCATCCGATAAACGGAACATGAATTGGAGATTAATATTCTGGGGTGTGGGGCTCCAGATGTTTTTTGCTTTGTTTATCTTTGTTTTCCCCGCGGGCAGTAAAATATTTTTATTTTTAAACGATGTTGTTGTAAAAATCTTAAATTCCTCGACTGCCGGTGCGGAATTTGTTTTCGGAAGATTGGCTCTTCCGCCGGGAGGTATAAATGAAGCGGGAGAAAAATCGCTCGGTTTTATACTCGCTTTCCAGAGTTTCCCCACCATAATATTTTTCTCGGCTCTAATAGCGATACTTTATTACTTTAATATTATGCAGTGGATTTTAAAAGGATTTGCTTACGTGTTCACAAAATTGATGAAGCTCTCCGGGGCGGAGTCTTTATGCGCTTCCAGTAATATTTTTGTTGGTATCGAATCGGCTCTGACTATAAAACCGCATCTTAAAGAAATGACAAAGTCCGAATTGTGTACCATTTTAACGGCAGGTATGGCTACTGTCGCATCGAGCGTTCTTGCTCTTTATATTTTCAGTCTTAAAGAACAATTTCCCACCATTGCCGCTCATCTGATTTCGGCTTCCATTCTTTCCGCTCCCGCGGCTCTTGTTATGTCCAAGATTATAATTCCGGAGGATGGAGTTCCTAAAACGCTCGGGGAACATGTAGAGGTGCATTACAAGAGAGAAACAAATGTTTTTGAAGCTATAATAAACGGTGCGAACAGCGGAGTTAAACTTATTGTGGGTATCGTGGCTCTTTTAATAGCAGTTCTGGGACTGGTAGCGCTGGTCGATCTTATTACAGGTGGAATAGGGGATAAACTAAACTTATTTTTCGGAATTAATATCGATTGGAGTTTAAAAGGATTGCTGGGATATATATTCTATCCTTTTACGGTGATGCTCGGCATTCCTCCATCCGACGCGGGGGTGGTTGCGGGGCTTATAGGCGAGAGGGCTATTCTTACGGAAGTGCCCGCGTATCAGCATTTAGCCGTTGCCATGGAATCGGGTTTATTAAAACATCCCAGGTCGGCTGTTGTGGCAACCTACGCTCTATGCGGTTTCGCTCATTTCGCTTCCATGGCGATTTTTGTAGGAGGAATTTCCGTGCTTGTTCCGGAAAAAAGAGAAGCTCTATCAAAGGTGGGCTTCCGGGCACTTCTTGCCGCTACTTTAGTATGTCTAATGACCGCCTGTATGGCGGGAACTTTTTTTACTGAAAGTTCTATTCTGCTCGGAGGATAGAATCTTTAAATATAAAAGGGGTAAATAATATGTTTGGATTTTTAAAAAAAGTGTTTGGCTTTGGGGTTTTATTGATAGTATCTTTTAATCTCATCGCGCAGGAAACTCATCCCTGCCTTTTAATCGGACCGGAAGATATAACCGAATTAGCCGAAAGGTTGGGAGAAAGCAGCCTGGGCAGTGCGGTTTTTTCTCAGGCTTTCGAAGGATGTCTGCGCGGAGAACGAACTGATGAAGCGGTCGAATGGCTAATGGATTGGGTCGAACATGTGGAGGAAACGGGAAACTATACGGATGATGAGCCATACCGCTGGAATCCTGATTACGCGTTTGTTTGTGATTTTCAATGGAATTATATGACGTCAAGTGAGAAAAGCCGAGCAAGAACTGCCCTTCTGAACACTTCTAAAGATATGTATAATACTTCTATTACGGAGTACAGCTGGTATTTCCTCGATGAACATATCAATAATTGGGCAATCGGTCACATGACCGATTATTATCTTCAGCGTATTTTATATCCCGCTTTGATGTTTCCTGATGACGCGAGTTCCGAAGCTTCTATAGATCGCGCGATTGAAATTCTTTGTAACTGGTGGGACAGATGCCCCGGAGTTATTGACGGCGGAGACGCCGATATGATAGATGAAACATTGAATTCCCCTAACGGTTACGGCTTATGGGATCTTGCAGGGTTTTCGGTAATTGTAGAAATACTATCACGTAATACTTCATTCGATCCTTATTCTTATGCCGGCAACCTTTTTCATAATGAAGGAATATATCGTACTTACATTCTGGATTACAAGGAAGATGATTCCGATATACATACATTCTTTTCCAAGGCAAGCTATGTCGGAGCGGGTCACGGAGAAAATCGTCCTATAGTATATTACTACAACGTGGACCTTCTTCAATTAGCGTATGAATATAACGATCCCGTAATCGCGTGGCACTATTACGCGAATCCTTCTCCCTGCGAGGATGGAGGGTTTGATGATTTTTTAGACGACTGGAATCAGCTTCCACCGCCTATCGGCTGGAGTGGTAGATGGCAGTTACTTCTTTATTGGGGTAAGGTAGAACCTGAGTCTCCGGAAGATGCGGGCTGGCTTTTGACCAGATATTTTGAGGGAGCCGGAGTTGCCGTGATGCGCAAGAGCTGGGACAAAAAAGACGGTTTAATCTGGTTCAGGGCAGGGTACGGCGGCAGTCACTATCAGCCCTGTCAGGGTACGGTTATTTATCATACCGATACTTCTGTTATTTTGGGAAACGGAGGAGGGCAGAACTATTCCCCGGATTCGAGGATGAATAATGTGTTGCTTGTCGACGGAGAAGGTCAGATAAGTCCCTATACTTCAATCCCGGCGCAGCGCAGAGCCTACGGAACAATGACCCGGTTGGATGATTATACTTATGAAGCCAGGCTCGATTCAGCGTATACTGAGCTTTCTTATGGTGTTTCATGGATTCGTAGAGTTCATTATGACCCGGAGCTAGATATACTGGAAATCAACGATTCGGTTACAACAACAGACGGCAACGAACATGAATTGGCTTTTAACTGGGTAACCGAGCCTGAAATTTTAGGGGATGATTGGATACAGCTACCGGCAGGTTATTTGATGTTGATAAATTCGGAAAATTCTTTCACCACCGAAGAAGTTAAAGTTCAGCCGAGTTCGGAAGAAGAGGCGTTTAATACACTGCTTGTCTCTTCAGAGGGGCAGAGCATTAATATTTCGTGGTTTATAGGTAAAGACGAGGAACAGCTTTTAGGATACATAGAAGAAGGCGGTTACCACCCTTTTAATTTTTATCTATATCCTAATGAACCGGAGCCGTTTAATCGGGCTACAACTATTCGGTATTTTGTTGCCGGAGAGGGAAGTATAAAGATTGCTATTTTCGATTTGCTCGGAAGGGAAGTAATAGTTGTATTCGATGGAAATGTTAGGACTGGAACAGGGGAAGTAGATTGGGATGGTACTAACGCGGACGGAGTAAAGGTTCCCGGCGGAACTTATATTTGCAGGATGACGGGAGAAAACGGAGCTTCGGCTTCCGAGAAAATACTTTTTATAAAGTGACGATATTGAGATGGTTGTAATGAAAATGCTCGGTTATTGCGGATTTTTGTGTGATATTTGTCCCGCTTTTGAGAAGAATATAAGGAGCGATAAAGATAAGGAAGAACTCAGTGAAAAATGGTTTAAATATTTTGGTTTTAAAATCCCTCCTGATAAGGTAAGTTGTGTTGGATGCAAAAACGAAGGATATCATCCCGACGAGGAGTGTCCGGTTAGGCCCTGCGCTACCAAAAAAGGTATTCAAAACTGCGCTTACTGTGATGATTTTGGCTGCGACAGTTTAAAAACCAGAATGGATTTTATCTATAATTATGTTAAGGATGTTGATCAAATCCCTGAAGAGGATTATAAAAAATACATAGAACCGTATCTGGGTAAAAAAAGATTGCTCGAAATAAGGGGAAAAGCTGGTTAGGTATTAGAAAACAGAGTCTTGGGTCAAGAGTCGTGCGTCCTGAGTCAAAAACATTACTAAAGTTAGTGTATTGGTGCGTTTTTTTAACTGACCAACAATTCAGAATCTTGACATAACGCTTAAAACAGTGTACCATATATACTAAAAGGAGGCGGGAAATGGATCCTTTATTAGGTTTTTTATTGTGGAGCGCGGTAATTAATTTAGGGTTGTTAGTTATAAGTTTTTTGGCCTTTACTTTAGGCGGTAATTTCATGTATCGGATTTACGGAAAATGGTATGATATAAGTAGGGAACAGTGCAATACTATTGTTTTCTCAGGAATGATGTTTTATAAGGTATGCATACTTTTCTTCAATATCGTACCATATGTGGTACTGCGTATCCTTTGGTAAAGTATAATATAGATGTATTTCTGATAATATAATTTTTATTTTAAACTTTTATCTTTTTGGAGGGTAAAATTGTGAAAAAACTTCCTTTTATTTTTCTTATTTATGTTCTGATAACGGCAGCCTGGTTTATTCTGGGAGCCACAATTCTAAAAAGGACGCACACGCAGGATTTTAAGCTTAAAGGAATGGTAGGAC
>CAZVXD010000097.1:0-6897 GCA_964631335.1 uncultured bacterium | reverse complement strand
ACGCTCTAACGCTTCTACGCATATACGCACTAACAAAATTATATTAAAACCTAATATCTCGCTATTCTTCAATTACTACATACTATTCGCTAACAGTTCTTGACAGGAAAACATAAAAGGTATACATTGTATATGGAAGAAAATAAAGCACAAACAATTCGTGAGTTTGAAAATCCTGAATTAAAGGAGTAAAAAAAGCTTACTCATTAATGCTTAGAAAGTATGTTTGGAAATAAAAAAGAAGACAAGCTAAGACTTCAAACAAATAACAAAAAAAATGAGAGATTATGGTTTTTTGTTTCTCTTTGCATGTTATTAATCTCCGGATTTCTTGATTACTTCACAGGTCCGGAAATAGCATTTTCACTTATATACCTAATCCCTGTTGCGACAAGCGCATGGTTTACGAAAAAACCCTTTGCTATCGTCGTTTCTATTTTAAGCGCAGCCACCTGGATGAACGCCGAAATTTTATCCGGTCGATTTTATTCGCATGTGGCTATACATTTGTGGAATACAACTACCATGTTAGGATTTTTCCTGGTCGTAACTTTACTACTGGACCGTCTTAAGTCAAAGCTACAGAAGGAACAAGTATTGTCTCGAATAGATTACCTTACCGGAGTAATGAATCCGCGATCTTTCTATGAATTTATGGACATAGAGATAGAAAGGTCTAAGAGATACGGACATCCTTTCACAATTGCATATATAGATATGGATAATTTCAAAAAAATAAACGATGAATTTGGTCATCCTGCCGGCGATAACATCCTGCGAATTTTCGCCGATACCATGAAAAACAATCTCAGAAAAACCGACGTAGTCGCCAGACTGGGCGGAGACGAATTTGTCATCTTTTTACCGGAAACAGATAGTACCGATGCTAAACAAGCTATAGAAAAAATTAAAAGATCAGTTAATAAAAATAAAAACCTTAAAGATTATTCCATAACATCCAGTATAGGTGCTTTAACTTACAAAACGAATCCGCCAAGTACAGATAAAATCATGAAATCAGTTGACTCGCTAATGCATTCGGTTAAAAAGCGAGGTAAAAACGGAATAGAATATTCAACTTACTCAGATTTTAAAACCGATAATGCTGTTAATAAAAATAATAAAAAAGAATTATAAGGATAAAATATTGACTAATCAGGATTAACAAATTATAATTACAAAAATGAAAACAATTTTAGAAATAATATCATACTCTTTTTTCGCCGGGATAACTGTTTTTATCGGCGGAATACTATCAAGAATACTTGAAAAATTTAAGAACCATAAGACTCACAAATTAATAACTCATTTCGCTGTCGCTTTTGGTGGAGGAATATTAATCGCTGCCGTTGGGTTTGTTCTAATCCCAAAGGGAATAGAAGAATTAAATCTAATACCTCTAATTTTATGCTTTGTCGGAGGTGTTCTTTTTTTCTCTTTAATCGACAGTAAAATTAAACAAAAAGGAGGATCGTTTGCCCAGATGATGGCAATGTTGATGGATTTTGTACCTGAAGCCATAGCTCTGGGAGGAGTTTTTGCTCATAATATCAAACTCGGACTTTTACTGGCTGTTTACATCGGGTTACAAAATCTTCCGGAATCTTTTAACTCATATATCGAATTAAAACATTATAACCATTCCACAAAAGCATCTCTTTATATTTTATTCTTCTTAAGTTTTTCAGGGATTATCGCGGCTCTTACAGGTTACTTTCTCCTGATGAATAAACCAGACATTATAGCGGGTCTTATGGTTTTTTCCGGCGGAGGAATAGTCTTTTTAATGTTTCAAGACATTGCCCCGTTAGCAAAAATCAAAAATACGCTGCTCCCGGCAATGGGCGCATCCCTGGGTTTCCTTGTGGGAATAATCGGAGAAAAATTACTGGGATAAAAATGAGCATAAAAAAAGATCTTGATAAATTGGAATCTATACCAAACGTGGGTCCGGCAATCGCCGCGAAACTGCGTTTACTCGGTTTCGAAACCTCTTCAGATTTAAAAAGTGCAAATCCTTATGATATGTATGAAAAACTCTACAAATTAACCGGCAGACACCACGACCCCTGTCTCCTGGACGTTTTTATATCTGCCGTGTCATTCTGCAACGGCAATCCACCAAAACCCTGGTGGGAATTTACCGCAGAGCGAAAAAAAAAGATCAAATAAGACAAAATAACAAAAAACCTTGAAAACAAATAAGATTAACACCTTGACAAATCGAATTTTTTTATTAAGATTAGTTACAAGATTTACAGTTTTCGGGGTTGACATTAATAGTCAACTTCTTAAATTAAAATATGCTTAAGAACGCAGGAGGGGAAATGTTTGAAGGAGATAAACCAGAAGATATTGAAGGATTAGAAGAAAAAGAAATAAAAGACAGAGAGGAAAGGGACTTTGAAAGTATGGAAGCAATAATTTCAGAAATGGAAGAACAAAACGAAGAGCTCAAGGATAAATATCTTCGAGCGCTGGCGAATTATGAAAACCTTCGTAAAAGAGCTATACAGGATAAGGAGAAAATCTATAATTTTACTCTGGAAGAGGTTTTCAGGAAAATCCTTCCCATTCTCGATGATTTCCAAAGAGCTTTTAAATCCTTCAATGAAAGCGAAAAACATAAAGAAGACTACAAATCCTTTCAGGAAGGGATTCGTCTGGTGCGCTCCAATCTTGAAACTCTGCTTAAAATGTATAATATTGAACCATTCGAATCCGTGGGAGAAAAATTTGATCCTTCAAAACATGAAGCAATCCACGTCATGGAAAAAGACGACGAAGAAGACGACAAAATACTTGAAGAAACGGAAACAGGATACAAAATCAGAGATAAAGTCCTGCGACCGGCAAAAGTGATAGTAGCCAAAAAAACGGAAAATAATGAAAACAAAAACAATGTAAAAGATAGTAATCAAGGAGGAGAAGAAGAATGAAAGAACCTGTAATAGGAATCGATCTGGGTACAACGAATTCAGTTGTAGCAATTGTCGAGCAATCCGAACCGGAAGTAATTTCTAATCCGGAAGGACAGAGAACCACTCCTTCGGTAATTGGATTTAAAGAAGGAGAAGAACTTGTAGGACTGCAGGCGAAAAGGCAACAGCTCACCAATCCTCAGAATACCGTTTATTCGGTAAAAAGATTTATGGGGAGAAGATTTTCAGAAGTTGAAAACGAAAAGAAAAAAATCCCATTTGACGTTACAAAAGGACCCCATGACGACGCCAGAATTAAAATAGAAGATAAAGTTTACTCTCCGCCGGAAATTTCCGCGAAAGTCCTGCAGTATCTTAAAAAAGCGGCGGAAGAACACGTTGGCAGAGAAGTCAAAAAAGCGGTAATAACCGTACCCGCTTACTTTAACGACTCTCAGAGAAAAGCGACAAAAGACGCCGGAGATATAGCCGGGCTCGAAGTACTAAGGATTATCAACGAACCGACCGCGGCTGCTCTCGCCTATGGACTCGGAGAAAAGAAAGAAGAGAAGATAGCCGTTTTTGACCTTGGAGGAGGAACTTTTGATATATCCATACTTGAAATAAGCGAAGGCGTTTTCGAAGTTCTTTCCACAAATGGCGATACTCATCTAGGAGGAGACGACTTTGACCATGCCATAATGGAATGGTTAATAGAAGAATTTAAAAACGAAACAGGTATAGATATTTCCGATGACAGAAGCGCTGTGCAGAGAGTGCGCGACGCCGCCGAAAAAGCCAAATGCGAACTTTCCACAATGAAAGAAACCACTATAAATCTTCCCTATCTTGCGGGAGATAAATCAGGAGCGAAACATCTTGAAAAGAAACTAACAAGAGCTAAACTGGAAAGCCTTTGCGAAGATTTATTGAAAAGAATCGAAGGACCGGTAAATAACGCGCTGAAAGACGCGAATTTAACTGTTAAAGACATAGATGAAGTTCTCCTGGTGGGCGGTATGACCAGAATGCCTTCGGTTCAGGAAAAAGTTAAAGAACT
This sequence comes from uncultured bacterium, assembly GCA_964631335.1. Classification (GTDB taxonomy): domain Bacteria; phylum Hydrothermota; class UBA3072; order UBA3072; family UBA3072; genus JAFGHJ01. Next base: position 2,916 of record CAZVXD010000097.1, on the reverse strand, counting down.
TTTCGGAAAAGAACCTCACAAGGGAATCAACCCCGATGAAGTCGTGGCTATAGGCGCCGCCATTCAGGGAGGAGTTCTCGCGGGAGACGTTAAAGATGTACTGCTTCTCGATGTTACCCCTTTATCTCTGGGAATTGAAACTCTTGGTGGAGTTATGACACCCATCATCCCCAGAAACACAACAATTCCCGCGGAAAAAAGCAAAATCTTCACGACAGCGGAAGATAATCAACCTGCTGTCTCCATCCACGTACTTCAGGGTGAAAGAAAAATGGCAGCGGATAATAGGACATTGGGAAGATTTGAATTAACAGGTATACCTGCAGCGCCCAGAGGTGTTCCTCAGGTAGAAGTAAGCTTCGATATCGACGCCAACGGTATACTCAATGTTTCAGCAAAAGATCTCGGAACAAACAAAGAACAATCTATTAAAATCGAATCTTCTTCGGGTCTTACAGAGGATGAAATCGATAAAATGAAATCCGAAGCAGAGGCTCACGCGGAAGAAGATAAGAAGAAAGAAGAATTAATCAATGCAAGAAATCAAGCCGATACTCTGATTTATTCAACCGAAAAAACTCTAAAAGAACACGGCGACGTCGTTTCAAACGAAGAACGCGGCAACATTGAAAATGCCGTATCCGACCTGAAAGAAGCGATTAAAACGGAAGATGTCGAAAATATCAAACAAAAAATCGAAAATCTTCAGAAAGCTTCTTATTCTTTATCCGAAAAAATGTATAAAAAAGCCGAAAAAGGATCTACCGGGCAAGCTGGCTCAGAAAAACCACAGCAGGAGCAGAAAGAAGAAAAAGCAGGAGGCGAAGAAGGAGAAACAGAAGTCGAAGCGGATTATGAAGTAATAGACGAAGAAGAAGACAAAGAGGAAGAGGAATAAGAAAGTAATTAGAATATATGCAAAAAGTTAAGGATTACTATGAAGTCCTTGGGGTCGATAAAAACGCGAGTACCGAGGAAATTAAAAAAGCTTATAAAAAGCTTGCGCGGAAACACCATCCCGACGTAAATAAAGAAAACCAGAAAGAAGCCGAAAAAAAATTCAAAGAGATATCCGAAGCCTACGAAGTACTCGCGGACCCCGAAAAAAGATCCCGGTACGACCGTTATGGAAAAGAAGGGGTCCACTTTGAAGGGGGTAACTTCACATGGCAGGATTTCACACATCAGGACGACCTGCGGGATATTTTCGGAGACCTCTTTGAAAATCTTGGTTTCGGTACAAGAAGAGGCGGTGGCGGCATCTTTGGCGATATATTCGGACAGACTACCAGAAGGAGAGGGACTAAAAAGGTTCAAAAACCTTCCGGGGAAAACGTACGTATTCCTTTAGAAATATCATTAAAAGAAGCATCCGAAGGCACAACTAAAAAGATAAAAATCCGATTATTCGAGAAATGCGGCAAATGCAACGGAAAGGGCGGAACAACGACCACCTGCTCAAGATGTAACGGAAACGGAGAAGTTCAGGTAAGCAGATCCAGCTTTTTCGGACAGATGATTTCCGTTTCTACCTGTCCGGTTTGCAGAGGTACGGGAGAAGTAGTGAAAGATGCCTGTTCCGATTGTCACGGTGAAGGAAGAGTAAAAAAAGAAAAACAAATATCTGTAAAAATTCCGGCAGGGGTCGAAACCGGAAATTACATTCCTCTGAGAGGAGAAGGCAATGTTGGCATACGAGGCGGTCCTAAGGGAGACTTAATCGTAGAAATAAGAGTAAAGTCCGACTCAAAATTCAAAAGAGAAGGAAGCAATCTTAGGTTAAGAGTACCTATAAGCTATAAAACCGCTATCGAAGGCGGAAAGGTAACAATTCCCACACTCGACGGTAAAGTTAAACTAACCATTCCCGCCGGAACAAAATCCGGAAGAATATTCATATTAAAAGGCCAGGGAATGGGTTATCTATACAGAAGCGGCAAGGGAGACCTTTTAGCCGAAGTATATATCTGGACGCCCGAAAAGGTATCCAAGAAAGCAAAAGATCTGATAAAAGAACTCGATAAAGAACTCGGAAAACCCCCGAAACTATAAAGGGGTTAGTCTGTTAGAGCATTAGAGAGTTCGCAAATCCCAACTCTTAACTCTGCCACGAAGGTACTTCTCTACAAATAATTGTAAATTGCAAGTTGTAAATTTCAAATTGAAAATTTTAAAACAGATCAACATTCAAAATTTTTATTTCTTGTCAGCCGTAAGCTTTAAGGCGCATGCTGTAGGCTTATTTAACTACTTATTGTAAACTTCGGAATAATTATAATCAATTAGTTATTCAAAGTATTTGACAATTCGAAATTTTTTCATATAATAGTATAAAATGGATACTATAAAACTATTTCTACTTATATTGATATCCCTGACTCTAAATGGCGGAGGATGGGGATATATAGATACAACCGGTAACTGGGTAATTGAACCACAGTTCGATGACGCGGGTGACTTCTCTGAAGGATTGGCGGTGGTAAGAATAGGATACCAATACAGATACATCAATAAGAAAGGAAAAATAGCTATCAAGTCAAAATTCGATGACGCTATGCCGTTTTCCGAAGGGTTATCAGCAGTAGAAAAAGACTACAAAGAAGGGTATATCGATAAAAAAGGCAGATGGGTAATCAAACCGAATTTTGATTACGCGGACGATTTCTCAGAAGGATTGGCAAGTGTAAAAATTGTTGATAAATACAGAATCATCGATAAATCCGGAAAATGGGTAAGCAATATTCAGTGTGATTATATAGGGGAATTTTCAGAAGGATTTGCATTGGCAAGAAAATACGATAAATATGGATATATCGATAAAAGCGGTAACTGGGCAATCGAACCAAAGTTTGATGATATAGGGAATTTTTCCGAAGGTTTGGCAAGCGCAAAAATAGATGGCAAATATGGATATAT
>CAZVXD010000096.1:0-7080 GCA_964631335.1 uncultured bacterium | reverse complement strand
TTTTCTCAACTACCCTGAATAATTTCACAGAGATCATAAAGTAAAAACTAAAAAGTTCAATGATCAGTCGGCCAGGGGAAGTCCTTCCAGATTATTATATATGTCCTGGTTTGATGCCCATCCTATCAGGTTGGATTTTGATTTTATCAGATATATATGCTCGTTCCATTCTCGATTATCCATATCGCATACTAATATTTCTATTTCAGAATTTTTACTCAGCAGGGCTACTTTTTCTTTTAATTCTTTATCCTTGAATATAGGAAAGCTGTTTTTTACGGTTGCTTTCACACCCACATAATACGCGAATTGAGGTATCCGTTCCAATTCCCTTGTTGAATCGTTAAGAATGTATTTGTCTCTGCATTGCCAAAAACCCATCCAGCCATCGACATATACAATCCCATTCCCCAAAAACTTCGGCCATCTTGATAAGTGGGCTATTTTTTGTATAGCTTCTCCGTTATACCAGTAGATAAAATACTCATCGTCACTGCTTGGTCCGGGTGTGTGTACTGCTATCTCTTTGTAGTTGTCATATTGATCGATATCTATAATAATAAAACCATCTGAAGGTTCTTCATCGAATTTGCCTTGTATTTTTTCCCCGGAGATTTCTAAATAAAATTCAGCTGTTTCATCAATATTTGCCAAACTGATTTCTTCGGAAACTCCATCTCCATTTAAATCGGTTGTTGATTTAAAAATAAAATTTTCCGCTTTCAATGATATATTTGTTATTAAGAGAAGAATTAATGAAAGTAATATAAATTGCTTTTTCATCTTTACTCCTATTCTTTTAACGGTTTACAGCTTCTTTTTCTATCAATTCCGAAAGAATTCTCATGTGTTCGGGAGTTGTTCCGCAGCAGCCGCCTATAATCCGGGCTCCGGCTTTGTAACATTTGAGAGTCTCTGTCGCGTAAAGCTCTGGCTCCATATATAAAACTTTTTCCCTTTCTACTTTGGGTTTACCGGCATTGGGTTGGGCGACAATGGGTAGATTTGTAAAATTTTTAATGACTGAAACCACTTCGGCCATCTCTTCAGGGCTTAAATCGCCGCAGTTTGCCCCGACTGCGTCGGCGCTTTCTTCTGTTAACCGAGTAGCGCATTCTTCCGCGGAGTTTCCCATCATAGTTCTCCCACCGTTTTTAGTCGTCTGGAAAGACATGGAAACAATGACTGGAATTTCGGAGATATTTCTGCAGGCGCGAAGAGCGCAGAGCGCTTCCCGGAGGTCGAACATTGTTTCGACTATAAACCCATCGACTCCGGCATTCGAAAGAATAGAAGCCTGTTCTTTAAAAGTTTTATATAAATCTTCTTCTTTGACGGTCCCGTACGGTTCCAGCATACCTCCTGTGGGTCCTATGTCTCCCAGCACGTATCCCTCATTCCCTACAGCGTTTCTTGCCATTTTTACTCCGGATTGGTTAACTTTTTCGACGTCCAGGTTTAGATTGTGTGTTTCGAGGTATAACCGGGTCATTGAAAAAGTGTTGGATATTGCCGCGTTGCTTCCTGAAACACGATAATCCCTGTGAATCGCTTCTACGATTTCGGGATGTGTTAAATTGCTGGCGCATTTGTCGGATGATCCTCGCCTCTCCAGTTCGGTTCCCATCGCCCCGTCCAATATTATGGTTTTATTGCTTTTTAAAAAATCCTTAAAATTCAATATTACCTCTCTGTTTAGAATTAAGAATAAACACTTTAACTGTGCCTGTCAAGGATTTGAAAAGGTCTAATTCTTTAATGTTTTATGCAAACAAAAATATGAGAAGGATATTCTCCCTCTTCCAATAAATGCCTATCGTAGAAGTGCTCTTCTTTTGTTTCTTTGACTTCGAAGCTTTCTGCTTTCAGGAGAGAATACCAGGTTTCTTTATAGAAGAGCCCTAATGTATGAATATCGATATGTGTATCCAATTTTCCTTTATTTCGAATTAAATATATTATTGTTGCCTCGTAAATCGAATCGTTTTCCGGGAGAATATAGTTGTTTTCAAAAACCGTGACTTCGATATCTTCTTTTTTACCTGTGTAAACAAAATTGTTTTCTTTAAAAGTTTCCTTTGGATGAGCTACGATAAAAAGAACTCCTCCGGGATTTAAATGTTTATTCGCGTTAATGATTACCTTTTTTAAGTCATCTTTTGTCTTCATATAATCGATTGAATCGGGTATTGCCACCGCGTCGAATTTCTTTCCCAGATCGATTGTCCTCATATCGCCATACATATATTCTATTCCCGGGTTAATCTTTTTTGCGAGTGAGAGCATATCCTGGCTTATATCCACGCCTGTTACCTCAAAATGCTTTTTAAATGTGTAATCATTCATACCCGCGCCGCAAGCTAAATGAAGCAGCGTTTTTGTTTTTATCTCTGCGGTTTCTTTAATAATATTACTGTATAATTCCGTCTCTTCCGCCACTTCTTCGGGGGAGCAAACAACTGTGTCGACCCAAGCGAAATCTGTATATGCTTTCAATTTATCTTTCATTGAATTTAAACTACTCCTTTTTTAGTTTTATGTTTTTATGTGACGAATTTAAAAATAAAGGAATTACTTTTACTGTCAAGTAGAAAAAATATCTCCCTTCTTTCTGTTTCTTGATACCCCACAGAGAACACAAAGAAGAGCAACAAGTCGGTCAGTGTTTATTCGTGTAAATCCGTGGCTAATTTCGTTAGTGTTTAAATGCGTAGAATCGTTAGAGAGTTGGCAATAGAAAACTACAATATCTACATGTTTTACATGTGAATATTTTAGGTGGAGTTGCCCCTTGACATTTCCCCCTTTTTTCGTACGGTTTTGAGAAAAGGATTTTATGTGAAACAAGAAGAACCTGAACTTGAAACAGAAAGACTTCGCTTAAGGTTTTTTGAATTATCGGACGCGGAAAGAGTAAGGGAATTAGCCGGAGACAAGGCAATCTCGGACACTACCCTGCATATTCCGTATCCGTACGAGAAGGGAATGGCGCAAGAGTGGATATCCACACACAGGATTAAATTTGAGTCGGGAGAATCCATACATTTCGCTGTCATATTAAAGACTAGCGAAGAATTGATTGGCGCGGTTGGTTTGATTATAGATAAGGGTTCCAACAGGGCGGAATTGGGTTACTGGATTGGAAAGGATTATTGGAATCGGGGCTATTGTACGGAAGCCGCCGGAGCTATTGTGGAGTATGGTTTCGGGCAATTGCTTCTGCATAAAATTACCGCATCTCATTTTTCCGAAAATCCTTCGTCAGGAAAAGTTATGAGTAAGATAGGAATGAAAAAAGAAGGTTTCTTGAAAAAACACGTGGTTAAAAATAGCAAATTCGAGGATCTCGTTGTTTACGGTATTTTAAGGGAAGAATGGGAGGCAGACAATTAATATAGCAAGTATATTTACTGGCTCAAAGAGAGCTGTAATCCTGTCTGTCATTTATTTTTTCTTTTTCTTTTCCTGTATTAATATGGAAGTTGCCGATACCGGCGGAGTCGTTATGCCGGGGAACACCATTTATAGATATTTGCTGTACCTGCCGAAAAATTATACCAGACAACCTTCCCGCAGGTATCCACTTTTAGTATACCTTCACGGGAAGTCCTGCCGGGGATATAATCTCGGAAAATTAAAAAGGTACGGTCCGCCTTATCTGGTGGATAAAGGATGGGACTTTCCTTTTATTATCGTGTCTCCGCAGTGCCCGCCGGATAGAATCTGGAATACTGATGATTGGTTTCCGGCTTTGTATAAGGATTTATCGGATAAGTACAGGATAGACGGAAGCAAGGTTTATCTTACCGGAATGAGTATGGGAGGATCCGGGGTGTGGGCACTTGCCATGAAACACCCGGAGTATTTTGCCGCCGCGTTACCTCTATGCGGCGGATGGAGAACAAGGGGTGTAAATGCAATGAAAAATATTCCGGTCTGGGCGTTTCACGGCGCGAAAGACGATATTGTGCCGCCGGAAGAAACAGAAAAAATGGTGGAAGCTTTGAGAAAAGAGGGAGGAAAAGTAAGATATTCCAGGCTCGAAGGTCAGGGACATTCGATCCATAAAATTTATGAACATGAAAAAATTTATGAATGGTTGCTGCGTCATAGAAAGTAAGACTTTTATCCCTCCGAAAATACAAAGTTTGATCCGGAATGGGCAGGTTTTAGCTATCTTTGGTATGTAGCATTTTTATATTTTTTCTATATATTGAGTCAAATGAAGAAAAGAGAATTACTATTAAAATTCGGAAAAAAGGTTAGAGAAGAAAGGAAAAAGCTGGGTTTATCGCAGGAAGCTCTTGCGGAAAAAGCCGGTGTTCATCGTACTTATATAGGTATGATCGAGCGCGGCGAGAAAAATATTACCCTTGCTAATATCCAGAAAGTCTCTAAAGCCTTAAAAGTAAAAATTTCGAAATTGACAGAAGGGCTATAGGTTAATTGCCATCCGCTATTTGTTTTGGCGGCAATTTATTTTTCGGAAGTCAAGCATTTCGGAATGGTCTTTTGTTTTTACAGTTGATTTTTTAGTAGATAGTGTTAAGGTTGGCGCTGTTAAAAACAAAAGTGTTTTTGTTTGTTATAATGTTTTTTTCGATAAAGTCGATATCTCCACGTTTGTTTCGGTCGTTATGGTCTGGATAAACTTATTTCTTAATAGGGTCGGTTTCCTGATAAGGCCTTATTCTGTCGAGTGAAATATCACTCTTTTAGATGAAAATAATTGTTGGAATGTTGTAAATTCTGGGAAATAGCTATCGGCTTACAGCTGAGGCTGTGCCAAAATTCAAATATTTTTGTGTAGGGCGAACCTTTAGGTTTGCGACTAATTGATTACCAGTATTTTAGCACGGCTAAAGCCGTGCCCTACAAGCGAAATTGATAATTTTGGCACAGCCTCAGCTCGCTGCTCACGGCAATGTAAAGTCGGCGCGTAAATGCGTAGAAGCGTAAAAAATAGGTGTTAGGTATTGGGCTTTAGGCATTATAATTTTTAATTTTAAATTTTGAGTTTTTAATTTAACATTAAACATTTAACATTCATAATTATTTTTGCGTTCTTTGCGTCTTTGCGGTGAGATTTTCTTGTGTGAATCTGTGTGATTTCATGGTTTCGGTTTGATGTTGTTTATTTAATCAGAATAGCCTTTTTGGTTTCGACCAGATCGTTCACTTTTAAATATACAAAATAAACTCCGCTTGAGAAATTTTCTCTGTAAAAAGTGTATTCATACGTTCCCGGAGTCATGCTGTGATAGACGAATTCTTTGATTTTAGTACCTGAGGAGTTGTATATTTCAAGGCGAACGTCTCCGTAAGAAAACAGGGTGAAGGTTATATCTGTATGGGTATTGAACGGATTGGGCTCTAAGCGCAGGGGGGAATAAGGGTTTTCTCCCTCATCGGAAATAAATTCATAAGCTCCTATGTCATAAGAATTGCCCTGAGGTCTGGTAACCCCTCTTATGTCTATCGATGGGGCAAGGGCGCTTGTTCCACCGTCGATAGCGGAACTTCCTTCTCTAAGACGAAGATCGAAATTTTCGAAGTCCACGAAGTTGCTGTCGTAATTTCTGATTCTTAAATTGTGATCTAATGTTTGGAGTGAATCGACCGATAGCGTTCTGTAATAAATGTTATTCCGAATTACGCATTCGGAGCTTGAGGAACCATTTTTATGGTTTCCGATTCTTATCCAGGGGCTTATATCGGAGCCTGTTGTGTCTCTGTCGGCTACCGTATTGTTTACTATACGGCAGTTCACCGCGCCGCTTAAGGTTATTCCGTGATAATGCTCGACTATAACTACGTTGTTTTCCACAATCCAATCCGCGTAAAAGCCGTCGAAACAGCCTATTCCCTGTAAAGTGCCTCTATGGGGTTGGTTCGGGTCTTCGTAATTTATAATTGTGTTGCCTTTTAAAGTTACATTCCATACGGTGTCGGTTCCGACTCCTTCTTCTCCTACTGACCAGGATTGGAAACCGTCGTCATGATTGCCGTTAACGTCGTATGAATTTTTTACTATATTATACTGAAATGTGTTGTAATCGCCCAATCCTCTCAACCCGTCACCGGCAAAGTTCTCGATTGTGTTATATTCGACCAGGCACGAGTCTCCGCTTGATGAGATCCCGAAATTAACATTTTTGCAGTAATTGTTACGTATTCTTACATTTTTGCCCTGAGAGTTTATCGCGGTGCAGGATAATTGATCCCAATCATCCGCCGACCAGAAAAAAGTGTTTTCGATCGAGTATAAATCACAATCTTCTACAGTTATATAGGTAGAAGGTCCCGACCAATTATGCCATTCTATGAATACTAATGTGTTTCTTTCATATTGGGAGGCGGCTGACGGTGTTACGGTGAGTCCCTGAAGACGCCAATATCTGGTTCCGGTTAAACGAATATTCTTGAAAATCGGTGTATGGCTATCCTCGGCGCGTATCGTGATATAATCCGTATTAAATTTTCTCGATATGTGAAGAGAACCATAGTAGCCTGTTCTGCAAACTAGAGTATCACCGGCTTTTATGGGAGCCCCCTCGTTTACAAGTATTAACGGATTTCCTTCTTCATACGGGTAATTTTCAGGTGCGTATGTTTCGATTAGATTTGAATCGAGAACCTCCTGAACGGTTGTCCATGGATGATTACTGCTACCGTCGTTCCCTATGTTTCCGTTTTCAGGATCCAGATAAAAAGTAGTCGCCAGTAACAGAGACGGAAAGAAAAAGAAGATTATTGTTGAAGGGTTCGAAATTTTCATAATAATAGAATATATATTTAAATAGTTTTTCGTCAACCTGAGGTATAACTGTCATCCCCCAAAAATTTTTACGTCAATACGCTTAAAGTTAGTTATTGCAAAGTATATGAAAAATTATATGCTGAGAAAAGCTATTCTCGGACATTTGCGAAATCAGAGGAATTACTGTTCGATAAAGACGTGGTCAATTTCCCCGGCGATGAAATTGCCACTCGGCTCTTGGGTTCGCTCCTCTTGGAATACAAGTATTTCAAGAGACCATGCCCGCTCACCCTCCGAGACGCAAGCCTTTCCAGCAGCCC
>CAZVXD010000095.1:0-7117 GCA_964631335.1 uncultured bacterium | reverse complement strand
TCGAAAGCCTTCTTAAAGCGGGGGCTTTCGATTCTATCGAATCAAACAGGCATTCCTTGCTTTCTTCCCTACAAAATGCCATAGATTACGCGAAATCAAAAGAAAAAAGAAAAATGGAAACGCTGTTCGGAGATAAAAAGAATGAGTTGATTCCAACGGTACCTTTCGATGAAGAAGAAAAACTCAGATACGAACAGGAAGCCTACGGATTTTTCTTTTCAGGTCATCCCTTATCCAAATATGAAAAACTTTCGGAAGCTTTATTCACTCCATCTTCAAAACTAAAAGATTTACCCCGCAACAAATTAATTATAACCGGAGGGACCATTATAAAAGTAGAGAAAAAAACATCCAAAAAAAACCGCCGGTGGGCGAAATTAAAAGTAGAAGACGAAAACGGTTCCTTCGAAGTGCTGGTATTCCCCAAATTGTTCGAAGAATTCGGAAGCAAATTAGACTCACTGGGATCCGTGGTAATAAAAGGCAGAATTAAAGAAGATTCAATGCGGAATCAAGTTCAAATAAGCGCTGAAACTATAATCCCCCTGGAAAAAATAGAAGATCATCTAAAATGCGCCTACCTCATACTCGATCTCGCGGGTATAAGCGAAGAAGATATAACCGGAGCAAAAAAAGTTTTAGCCGAGCACTCGGGTAAAATACCACTAACAATACTTTGCAGGAATGAATACGAAGAGATACGTTTGAGATCTAAAGACATAAAAATAAAACCTGATGAACATATGATACAACAAATAAACAATATGATAGGTGAAGGGAGTATCCGCTTTACTATATAAAAAGGAGGGCAAATGATTATTTTACTTTTATCCATGATTTCTACTTATTATGAACCTATAACAGCTATCGATAATCCGTTACCGGTTCTTCTGTATCACGGAGAAGTCATAATTAACATAAAGGAAGAACCGATAAATAAACTAAGAGGCAAAATCGGTGTCGGAATATGGAACGGCATAATTCTCGGACTGAGCTTCGGAGGGACCAATATCGTAGGACACGGAGACATCGATTGGGAGGACCAACCTGGCGTGGATATTCGAGTAAGATTATTCGGCAACGGAATATTAGAAAGCGTAGTAGGATACAATAGTGAACCGATTGAGGATTACTCCGAAAAGCACTTATTCGCGACTGTAGGAACCCGTTTGTTGCCCGGACTTATACTCTCAGGAGGTGCTAACTTTAATCACGATGAAGACAACGGGCTGGATCTCTTCGGAAACGCGGCTTTATCTTTCAGCGGGGGACACACATTTCACTTTGAATATATAATGGGAACCAATGATATCGATGAAGGAAAAAATAGATTTAATGTAGGATATAAATTACAGTCCGGAAGCCTTGGTATTCAGTTCGATCTTAAAAACATTTTTTCCGAAGAGATAGGAAGACAACTTCAGATATCTTACAGAGAAAGCTTCTAATGCGAAATAACATTAACAGTAATAACGCGGCTCTGATAGGACTACAATGGGGTGATGAGGGAAAAGGAAAACTGGTAGATTATCTAACCGGTTCTTACGACGCGGTTTGCCGATACCAGGGAGGAGCTAACGCGGGACACACGGTTATCTACAATGGTGAAAATTTATCTCTTCATCTAATACCTTCGGGTATTTTTCATCCGAACAAAATATCCTTAATCGGAAACGGAGTTGTTATAGATATACATCAACTAATAAAGGAAATAGAAGAATTAAAAGAAAAAGGAATAGAAATAAAAAATAATCTAAAGATAAGCAAAAGAAGTCATTTAATACTTCCTTCCTATTTTGAAGAAGAAGAAGAAATGAAAGATAAAATCGGCACGACAGGAAGAGCCATTGGTCCGGCTTACTCAAATAAAATACTGAGAAAAGGAATAAGAATGGGAGACATCTTTTCATCTGATTATATATCTGATTTCAATCTCCCTTCCGACTACTTAAAGACTCTGGAAACCTTTAAAAAAGAATACGGATACATGGTAACCGATACTGTACAATTTATTCGAAGACTTCTAAAAGAAAAAAAACGTATAATATTCGAGGGAGCCCAGGGCGTTCTTTTAGATATAGATTTCGGAACATATCCTTACGTCACTTCTTCGAACCCCACACCCGGAGGAATCCTATCCGGAACAGGCGTTCCCCCAAACTCGATTTCCGATATTTTCGGAGTTACAAAGGCCTACACCACAAGAGTAGGCAAAGGGCCTTTCCCCAGCAGGATGGACAAAGAAACGGAAGAGCTCCTTCGTGATAAAGGGGGAGAATTCGGAGCAACCACAGGAAGACCGAGAGACTGCGGCTGGCTCGATCTGGTAGCGTTAAAATTCTCCTGCTGGATATCGGGAATTACGGAATTAATTATGACAAAGATCGATGTACTGGATGGTTTGCCGGAAATTAAAATTGCGACCGCCTACGAAATCGACGGTGAAAAAACAGAAGATTTTCCTCCGGAAATCTGGAAATTAGAAAAAGTCAAACCTGTTTATACCACCCTACCCAGCTGGGAAAACACAAAATCTATCAAAAATTATAACGCCCTCCCTGAAAAAGCAAAAGATTTTGTAAAATTTATCGAGGATTCTACGGGGGTAAAAATAGGTTATATATCTACCGGCGTAGAGAGAGGTGATTTAATCCGTGCTTAGTGTATTAAAGAAAATTATTCCTTCTCACAATGAAAGGATTTTAAAAAAAATATATCCTTTTGTAGATGAAGTAAACGTTAAATTCAAAGAATATCAAAAGCTCACAGAGAATGAACTGCCGAAAATTACCGATGAATTTAAAAAAAGGTTGAAAGAAGGCGAAAGTGAAGATGATTTAATGATAGAGAGTTTCGCCCTTGTAAAAAGGACATGCGAGCTTCTGCTGGGCAAGAAGTGGAACGTAACGGGGCTGGAATGGGAATGGCAAATGGTTCCTTACGACGTACAGATACTTGGAGCCATCGTTTTACACCAGGGAAACATTACCGAAATGAAAACCGGTGAAGGAAAAACTCTTGTAGCCACAATGCCCCTCTATCTTAACGCTCTTTCAGGAAAAGGAGCTCATCTTGTTACTGTAAACGACTACCTCGCAAGAAGAGATAAAGAATGGATGGCTCCCATTTATGAAAACCTCGGCCTCAGCGTTGGGGTAATAATATCCGATATGAAACCTGAAGAACGGATACGGGAATATAACTGCGACATAACTTACGGAACCAACAATGAATTCGGATTCGATTATCTTCGTGATAATATGGCTGTCACACCCGAACACAGAGTACAGAGAGAACATAACTACGCTATAGTCGATGAAGTGGACTCAGTGCTAATCGACGAAGCCAGAACTCCACTCATTATTTCAGGTCCTGTTCAACATTCCGTTACCAGGCAATACGGAGAACTTAAACCCGCCGTACAAAATTTAGTTCAAAAACAAACATTACTTGTAAACAGAACCATAGCGGAAGCAAAAAGATTGCTGGATGAAGGCAAAAGAGAAGAAGCGGGAGAAAAATTACTGATAGCAAAAAGAGGGAACCCGAAAAACAAACAATTACTAAAATTACTGCAAAGCGGAGAAGTAGAAGGTCTATTACAACAAACAGAGTCTCGTTTTATGAAAGACAAGAAATTGCATGAAATAGATGAACAACTTTATTTCGCTATAGACGAGAAAGAGAGCTCCACAAATATTTCCGAAAAAGGTCAGGAAATCATCATAAAAAGGGAATCAAAAAATTTTTTCCAGCTTCCCGATCTTTCTATAGAATTGGAAACAATCGATAAAAACGACTCTCTTTCAGACAGGGAAAAAACGGTACAAAAAGAAGCTGTGGAAAGAGACTACGCGGAAAAATCAGAAAGAATACACGCGGCAAATCAATTGATAAAAGCTTACACTCTTTTCGAGAAAGATGTCGAATATATAGTAAAACAGAGCAGAGTAGTAATAGTAGATGAATTTACCGGACGATTGATGCCCGGAAGGAGATATTCGGATGGTTTACACCAGGCATTAGAAGCGAAAGAAGATGTAGAAGTCGAAAGAGAAACTCAGACTTTTGCTACCATAACGCTCCAGAATTATTTCAAAATGTATGACAAACTCGCCGGAATGACGGGTACTGCCGCCACGGAGGCGGAAGAATTCATGCAAATATACGAACTGGACGTTATTCAGATACCCACACATAAACCGGTAAGAAGAATAGACCATGACGACCTTATATACAGAACAAAAAGAGAGAAATACAACGCTATAGTTAAAAGAATAAAAGAACTACACAATAAAGGTTTACCCGTCCTCGTGGGAACGGTCTCTGTGGATGTATCCGAACTGATATCGAGAATGCTTCAGAGAGAAGGTATCCCCCACCAGGTTTTAAACGCTAAATATCATGAAAAAGAATCTAAAATTATATCCCACGCGGGAGAAAAAGGACAGGTAACGATCGCCACCAATATGGCAGGTAGAGGAACAGACATAAAACCGGACAGAGAAATAATAAAATGCGAAGAATGCTGCATAATAATGGATGAAGAGCAGCAACCCTGCGAGAAAGTGGATGTCGATGAATGCAGAGAAAACGTGCCCTGCGGATTCCAGGTTATCGGAACAGCAAGACACGAAGCGAGAAGAATCGATAACCAGCTCAGGGGAAGATCGGGACGACAGGGAGACCCGGGCGCTTCCCGTTTTTATATCTCGTTGGAAGACGATTTAATGAGGGTATTCGCCACGGAAAGAATAGCAAGCGCGATGGACAGAATGGGGATCGAAGACGGAGATTCGGTCAAACATCCCTTAATATCCAGAGCGATAGAAAACGCTCAAAGACGAGTCGAACGAATGAATTTCGATATCCGGAAAAGACTGCTGGAATATGACGACGTAATGAATAAACAACGAGAAGTAATTTACGAAATAAGGAACAACATCTTAGACGGAGAAAATCTAAAGGATCGGGTCATGGAATGGTCCGATGAAACGCTGGATGTAATTTTCGGTTCATATTTAATAGGTAGATTTCCGGAACAATGGGACTTTGAGGGACTACGGAGGGATTTAATAGAAATCTTTTTAGTAGATTTCGATACAGAAAAGAGTCAAATCGAAGAAATAAAAAGAAATGACCTGGAAGAAAATATAAGAAAAGTTGTAAAGTCAAAATACGAATCCAAAGAAGAAATAGTAGGAACAGAACTCATGCGCCATTTCGAGAGGATGGTAATTTTAAAAATAATAGACGATGAGTGGAGGAATCACTTATACGAATTAGACGCTCTCAGAGAAGGTATCAATTTAAGAAGCTTCGCTCAAAAAGACCCTCTGGTGGAATATAAAAGAGAATCTTTCGACATGTTCGAAGAGCTTCTATACAACATAGGTAAAAATACGGTCAGGCTTCTCTACAGATTTTCACCCGAAGCGGTACAGGCGCCCAAAGAAGTTAAGGGAGAAGAAGTAAAAGAATCTTTTAAAGGTATTAAAGAAGAAAAAAAGCAAACCAAAGAAAAGAAGGTTATAACCCCTAAAGAAGAAATACCCACAGTAGGAAAACCGGCGCTGGATAAAAAATTCCGCGAGGAGGTGGTAAAATTGAAAAAAGAAGGAAAAAAAATAAAAGATATCGGAAGAAACGATAAATGTCCGTGCGGAAGCGGAAGAAAATTTAAAAAATGTCACGGAAAGTGGTTAAAATGATTGATAAACAAAAAATATGGAAAGAAATCAGGTCGTGGATAATCGCTATAGGTATAATCCTTTTACTACGCGGTTTTATAGTTCAGACATTCAACGTACCAACCGGATCCATGAAGGACACAATACTTATAGGCGATTTTTTAATCGTTAACAGACTTAAATACGGAATAAAATTACCTTTTACGGATAAATATTTAACGCGATTCCGGAAACCGGAAAAAGGTGAAATTATAGTCTTTCGTTATCCTCTCGGCGGCGATGGAATCTTGAACAACACAAACTTTGTAAAAAGATGCGCAGCCGTTGCGGGCGATACGGTGTACATAGAACATAAAACTCTATTCGTAAACGGCGAAGACGTTAACGCCGATTACATTTCACACAGGGATCCAAGGGAATATCCCCCACTTAATATAGAAAAAGACCTGTTTCAGAAATTATGGGAAGAGAGAAAATTGAAAAATTATCCCAATGTAAGGGATAATTTCGGACCTGTAGTGGTTCCTGAAAATAATGTTTTCGCGATGGGCGACAACAGAGACGAATCCGACGATTCCAGATTCTGGGGTCCGGTGCCCATAAACAATATATCGGGAACACCTTTTTTGATTTACTGGTCATGGAAGCCGCAAGTTCCTATAACTTCACTTTTTAGAAAAGTTCGATGGAAAAGAATAGGAAAGATTTTTACTAAAGATAATCAGTACTAAACCTTATTAAAAAATTAAGGAGGAAAAATGAACAGGAAAATATTAACCTTACTAATTTTTGCCTCGATTTTGACTCCAAAGTTGATTTTTTCAGAAAACAACCAGGCTAAATCCAGTCAAGCAGGAAATTTATCTTTCCGGCTAAAGAGACTTTATAACCTTCATGAAGAACGAAAGGATTACTCGCAAATCGCCGGAAAATCCGATATACAGATTATTAATGACAGGGTATTGGTTTCCATCTTTACAAAACCGGGTATCACAACGGCGGATATAGACGAAGGCGCGTTAGAAGCCTTCGGTACGCGTATTAAAGAAAAAGGATGGGAATCCATGAACGCGGAAATACCTATAAGCGAACTGGTAAACGTATCTAATGCCGTTAAAGATTTAGCGTATATAAGACCCCCTCTAAGACCCGTCGAACACGCGGTCACAAGCGAAGGTGTAGCACTGATGAACGCCGATAACTGGCAGGATTGGGGTTATGATGGTACCGGTGTTACAATCGCCGTTATCGATCTCGGATTCGACTCTCTCTCGGAAGCGCAAGCCGAGGGCGATATACCCTCATCCTACACGGCTCATAACATGACAGGCCCCGGCAGTATCGAGACCACCACACCTCACGGGACAGCCGTAACAGAAGCAATTTATGATCTGGCGCCTAACGCCACATATCATCTATACAAAATA
>CAZVXD010000094.1:0-7146 GCA_964631335.1 uncultured bacterium | reverse complement strand
CTTTTCAGAATAGGCATGCTTTACTATATTTTAGGAGATTTTAATAAAACCATAAATCATTTTGAAATAATATACAAAAAAGGTGAAAAATCGACCCTTTATTCAAAAACCTGTTATTGGTTGAAATTCTGCTATGAAAATATCGGAGATTCTACGAAAGCAAAAGAATTAATCAAAAAGAACAAAAATCTCTTTTCTGACGAAATAGACAAAAAAGAAGTAAAAGAACAAACAGCTATAGAGACAAAACCACCGCTTCAAGAAACAGAGGTACAAACGAAACAGGAGGAATACCATACAGTTCAACTTGGGGCGTATCAAGATAAAAAATGGCTGGAATATTTTATTGGCAAATTAAAAGAAAATGATGTCGAATATTTTATTAAACAAGCTGGTGATTACTCGAAAATCTTTTCGGGAAAATTTGACACAAGAAGAGAAGCTGAAGAATACTTAGAGGAAATAAAAAGTAAGGGTTTTCACGGTTTTATAACTCTTGACTCCAATCCTTAAACAATACCTTAAAGTCAAAAAAAAATATCAAGACTCCATCTTATTATTTCACATAGGTGATTTCTACGAGACTTTTTATGAAGACGCAAAAGCCGCTTCAAAAACTCTCGATATAACATTAACTTCTAAGCCCATGGGCAAAGATGTAAGGGTTCCTCTCGCCGGTATCCCCATCAAAGCGGCAGATTCCTACATTGAAAAACTTGTTCGTTCGGGAAAAAAAGTGGCAATATGCGAACAGGTAGAAGACGCGAAAGCTTCTAAAGGTCTCGTAAAAAGAGAAGTCGTGGAAGTTATAACTTCCGGAACCGTTATGAGACCTTCTCTGTTAAAAGAAACCGATAATAATTACCTCGCGTCCGTAACAAAAGAAGGAGATACTTACGGACTTGCCTTCTCCGATATTTCCACAGGAGAATTTCAAGCCGGAGAAGTAATAAATCTAATCGATGAATTAAATCGCCTGGGCACAAAGGAATTGATTGTGCCGGAGGGCGCGGAAATAATACTTCCCGATAGAATTACAATCACAAAAATCGAGCCCTACAGGTTTGAAAGAGATTTCGCGCTGGAAACCATTAAAGATCATTTCGGTATTTTAAAAACAGACGCATTCGGAATCGGCGAAAAATCCCCCGCGATTTGTTCAGCCGGAGCGCTGCTTTCCTATATAACAGAAAACCAGAAAACCACATTAAAACACATAAAAAAAATATCTCTATTTAATCCCGGGGACGGCATGTCTCTGGACAGCGCGACAATAAAAAATCTGGAACTAATTACCCGAATAAACGGAGATCCGAAAGGAGCTCTTTTAGACACAGTAAACAAAACATTAACTTCCATGGGGAGCCGACTTCTAAAAAAATGGTTACTATTCCCTTCTACGGATAAACTCGAAATTGAAAAAAGATTCGACGGTATAGAAGAACTAATTTTCAAACGGGATGTATTGAGAGAAACGAGGGAAAAACTCAAAGAAATTTCCGATATCGAGCGTATTACGGGGCGCATATCCACCGTTAGAGCGACTCCCCGCGATTTAATTTCTTTAAAAGTGTCTCTTTCTCTGGCGGATGAATTAAAAAAAATCATCTCGTCCATGAATTCGACAATATTTGAGGAACAGGCAGAAAAAATAAAAGACTTAAAGAAAATAATCGATTTGATCCATAACTCTATTAAAGAAGATCCACCGGCCAAAATCAGCAACGCGGGTATCTTTAAAACAGGTTATAACTCTGAATTAGATGAAATAAGAACGATAGCTTCCGAGGGAAAAAATTGGGTCCTGAAATACGAAAAGGAACAAAGAAAAGAAACAGGAATCGATAAGCTCAAAGTAGGTTATAATTCCGTTTTCGGCTACTATATTGAAATCACAAAATCTAAGCTTAAAGGAGTTCCCGATAATTACATAAAAAAGCAAACTCTTACCAATTCCGAGCGATTTATCACCGAAGAATTGAAAAATTTCGAATCAAAAATTTTAACAGCCGAAGAAAGACAAAATGAAATTGAAAGACAACTTTTTGAAGATTTAATAGAAAAATTGCAGAATTATATAGGAGAATTTGAGGAAACCGCTTCCGGAATTTCCACAATGGACATTATTGCCAATTTTACGGAGCTTGCTTTAACCCGGGGCTACTCGCGCCCAAAAATGTCGAACATAAAGGGCATAAAAATAAAAGAAGGCAGACATCCGGTAGTGGAAAAGATTCTAAATAAAGGCGAATTTATACCAAACGACGTCGATTTGAATGATAAAAAAAGCGTTATAATCTTAACCGGTCCCAACATGGCCGGAAAATCGACTTATCTGCGCCAAATAGCCCTGATAACAATATTGGCACAGATAGGCTGTTATGTACCGGCAAAAAACGCGGAAATAGGAATTGTGGACTGTATTTTTACCCGCATCGGCGCGTCTGACGATTTAGCTCGAGGCGTTTCCACATTTCTTGCGGAAATGAATGAAACCGCCAATATATTGAATAATGTTACCGAAAAAAGCCTTGTTCTTTTGGACGAGGTAGGACGAGGAACCAGCACATACGACGGGCTCTCTATCGCCTGGGCGGTTATCGAATATCTTAATTCGATAACCGAAAAACCTCTGGTTTTATTCGCCACCCACTATCATGAACTAACCGAATTGGAAGAATATTATAAAACTGTAATAAATTATAACGTTTCGGTCAAAGAAACAGAAAACGAAGTTATTTTTTTAAGAAACGTTAAAAAAGGCTCTTCGGACCGCAGTTACGGAATCGAAGTCGCGAAACTCGCAGGTTTGCCCGAAAATGTTATAACAAGAGCAAAAGATTTGCTTAACGATTTAAGAAACGACGACAGGGTCGTAAGAAAACATCCTCCAAAAACAAAACAAAATTCACTTTTCCAAATAGAAAATATAATTCTAAACAGAATTAAATCCATAGATCCCGACGACATGACACCCAAAGAAGCGCATGATTTTCTATACGGTCTAAAAAAAGAAATAAAGAATGAATAACAGATAACCTCAAAAAAAACTAAGATTCTACTTCACTCAAACTCATTAATTCGATAGAAAACTCCTCACCATCAATCGATAACTCGGCACCCATTCTGTCAAGAGTTTTCCTTAAAGCGTAAAACGGTAACTTCTCAATCTTTTCCGGCAAAAGTTGAAAATCCTCCATAGTTAGCCCGGAAAAAGCGGAAGAAACAAAATTAATAAGACACCCCCTCTCCGAAGACTTTAAACCCAACTGATATCCCCCTTCAGAAAACTCAATCAAAAAATCAAGAACAAACTTGAGCTTCTCCTCATCAAAGTCGGCAATACAGGGAAAGCCTGTTCGGATATTATAATTATCCTCTATAAATTTTCCAATATTGTCCTTTTCAAGTTTTAAATTCCTCAGCTTTAAATAAGGCTCATAAAGTGCCTGTAACTCATTGACTTCCTCATCCAAATCGTTTAAAATATCCTCTTCGATCAATCCCCGTAGAGCCACGATAAATTGTTGAACACCTCTTAATTTGTGATCAATGGTCGAAAGTAGCTCTACCGTAACTATTTTATGAAATTTTTCCATTTTTTCATATTCCATCTTAAAAACTATTATAATAAGAAATGCCGATATGTCAATAGTGGAATTAGGGAAAAACCTAATATTATTTCATTCCTTTTCTAATAGTCTTTGTCTCCGAAAAAAAATTTGTTATTCTTTTTTTATAATTTTCGTCGAGAATTCTATCTCTTCTTTTCATTACCTTAACAGCAGTTTCGATTGCGCTGTCCAGGCGATATTCCGCAGAACTCTCTCCGCACCACCAGGTAAAAGGCGGAACATATTTAGGAGGATACGTTCTTCCGAATATATTACAGAACGGCTCGACAATTGTACCCGTGTTAAAAGTTGTATTTATCGCAGCCTTCGTATGGTCTCCTATTATTGCACCCAGGAATTGCATGCCCGTTTCATAGAATTTTCCCTCTAAAACGACTCTGACTTTACTGTAATTGTTCTTTAAATCGGAATTGGTTGTACCGGCTCCAAGATTTACCCATTCACCGATGAAAGCATGACCGAGAAAACCTAAATGCTGTTTATTTGAATATCCTTGAAAAATAGTTTCTTCTATTTCTCCGCAAAGTTTAACAACTTCTCCGAGAGCTACAACATCCAGTATTGCGCCCGGTTTAATTTTTGAACCTTTACCAATATAAGAGGGACCTTTAACAAAGCTATGGCTTTCGATTGTCACATTATCTTCCATCCAGATAGGACCTTCTTCGGAATTCAAAACAACTCCTTCTCCGATACGTACATTGTTCCCGATATATATGTTTTTTTTGTCTCTTATATGAACAAAGTCGTTAACCGGACTAAGTACTTTACCCAAAGAACCATCACTTTCCAGATCACCGGTCAAATTTTCGTGTAAATCCTCTATAATTTCCCAGATAAAATTATATAATGGTATCTCTTTAGTGGTAACCTTGAAGCCATCAAAATTTCCACTTATAATAATTCTGTCTCCTCTGTAACCAAGTATTTCTCCGTCTTTGTTCACAATACACATATTATTATCCAGCTTATGGAAAAAACTAAAGTCCTTCAATCTCGCGTTAAGAAATAGCGTGTCACTTTCAACCTGAAATTCATCACCGAAAAATTCTCTATAAGAATGCGACAGAGGGGTTGTTTTGAATTGTAAAGCAACTCTTTCTTTTTGTGTCCATCTTCCTGTTCGGATTTCATCGACTGTACGTAACCTGGAAATCGGATAGAAATTACTTACTTTTTTATCCTCAAATAAGACAACTTTCATCTTTTTAATTTATAAAAACAAAATCATAAGTCAAGGGCACCCCCTCCTCCCCATATTTTAACACAAAGCACACAAAGAGAAAATTAGTCCAAAGTCCAGTGTCCATAGTCCAGAGTCAAAAAAGGATTGAACCACAAAGCGCACAAAGAACGCAAAGAAAAGTATTTAGTCCAATGTCCATAGTCCAAAGTCCGAGGTCAACACCAATTCAAATGTAGAAACCAAGGCTTTTGTTTTTTACCAGTGACCAGCGACCAATGACCAACGACTAAGTCCCTCACATGTAGGACATGTAGGGATTGTAGTTTTTTCTTTTTTTCTTAGTGCCCTGGTGTCTTAGTGGCAAATCAGAAATACTTATTAGGGGGAAAAATCGGCGGAGATGCCCACTCTTCCGTTGTAATATATATCCCCGCTGCTCAATTTATGAATATTGGCATTTATAACAAGATGAATCATATCACTTAAATCTAAAGTCACCGAAGACATTAAATCATAAAAAAACCCTTCAGGATACAAATCACTCATCCTGTAAGAAATAACACTGACACCGGGATAATAATTATAGCCTAAAGTCAATCTAAGTGTACCACTCTTCCCGCCACCGAGAAGATTGTATCCAAGTTCTAAAATCGAGGAGACGAGAGTGTCTCGCCCTGTAATTAAAAGCCCTTCAATTTTTGTTTCGATACCGGTTTCACTCCAAAAACTCAGAAAGCCTCCTATTTTATCCTCTTCGCTACTCCACTCCCTAGTAAACCCGAACTCTCTGTATATCCTATTCTTATTATTTTCCCAGCCAGCATTTACTTTACCGTAACTGCGGTCCGGAATACCCCAGAAAATTTCCCCTCTATTATAGTTGAAATTCGTTCTAAAAAAAATCCTATTCTTACCTTTTTCCGGAAATTTAAGACTAAATGAACCGCTATTTTTTGACATTAAGTCCCGACTATAAACCGAGGTAAAATAACCGTTAAGTAAAATAACTCGGTCCGAATGAATAGATAAGTTTGTCGAATATTCTCTCGAGTCTCTTTCTTCTCCGGTGTATACGATTTGACGGATATAATCTCCATATTGGTTTTCATAATAACTGTTAGAGGTAGAATCGAAAGAATAATTGCCCTCTCCCGGATTAACTTCCTGATAATAACTTTCCCAAACTCCGGCTTTTTTTTGAGAAATATCAAAACCACCTCTCAAATAAAAAGAACTCAAAATTAAATTCATATCAAGACTTCCGTTTGTAAGTCCTTCAGTTCGGCCTGAAATCAGGTTTTCTCTGTAAATATGAGCTAAGGCAAAAGAAAATATTTTAAAAGTAAAATTTGTTTTCCCTCTATAAACTCTTGCGGTATCACCCCCACTTCCCCCCTCCAATCCATACAAAAGACCCAGATTGGAACTTCCGGCGAAAATTTCTCTTCTGTAGTTTTCTTCCCTTTTTAAATTTCTATAGGAAATCTCATAATCGCTAAGTTTTAAACCTCCTTTGGCATCCAGTCTTATCTCCGAAATATTATCCCAGTAAAAAAATAAAGGAGAAAGCCCTAAATTTATTTTATCTTTACGAACAGTGTCAGCCTTTCCAAAAGTATAGGAACCTTCAATCTTTGAATTCGAACTAATTTTTACACCGCTTTCCAAAAAATCAGAAGGAAAAACTTCCGTTTCCCAGGTTTTCAACAAATCCTTCTCCCCCTCCCATTCCCTCACAATAAACTCCCGGGTCTTTTTTGAATAATCGATAAATATATTTAAAAAATCGGAAGGATTAAATTCTGACCTCAAACTCGCCTTCAAACCATCTTTTTTATCGCCAGCCACAGGAATTTCGATTCTTCTCGCCTTAAAATTCCCGCTCACAGTAAAATTTTCAAATTCTTTATCGACATTGAATAAAAATAAATTATTTTCTTCCCCCAGAGGAACCTTTCTTTTAGGAGAATAAGGACCTTCTCCCGTCCATAAAAAATAATGTAAAGAATCTACATATTCATATTCCCCTCTACCCTCCCCAACCCACTCAAAATAAACCTCATAAGAACCTTTTCTATATCCTCTATACACAAAGACGGAATCTTCGAAATCGTAATCCCCGTTATCTTCTCCCATATTCACAAAGGCATATCTATAGCCAAAACCGGAATCCGGATACATTTCAGCTAAATCTTTTTCCGAAAAATCTTCCTCCCGAGTAAATGACACAGAATAATCTTCTTTTCCGAAAGCAGTTTTATAAAAAATACTATTTTCTCCGTAGATACTATATTGAAAAAGCACAAGAACCACCGATTCATTATC
>CAZVXD010000093.1:1361-7178 GCA_964631335.1 uncultured bacterium | reverse complement strand
AATACGCGGTCGACAATAAAAGAGGCAGTGTTACGATAGTTCATAAAGGCAATATTATGAAGTTTACAGAAGGAGCTTTCAAAAAATGGGGTTATGAACTGGCGATCGAAGAATTCAGAGACAAAATTATAACTGAAGATGAATTATACGATCAGGTTAAAGCGGAAGATGGTGTGACACCTGTTACAAGAAAGGGGGCTTTTAAGGCTCTTCGCGGAGGAAAACAGACGGGTGATCCCGGTAACAGGATAGTGATTAAAGACAGGATTGCCGATCAGATGTTTATGCAGCTTCTTACCCGTCCCGATGAATATGAAGTTGTCGCTCTTCCCAATCTCAACGGGGATTACATTTCCGATGCCGCGGCGGGACAGATCGGGGGTTTAGGAGTAGCTCCCGGAGCCAATATCGGAGATAAAACAGCTCTTTTCGAGCCCACGCACGGTTCCGCTCCCAAGTACAGAGGTCTCGATAAAGTCAATCCTTCTTCATTAATTCTTTCCGGAGTTATGATGTTTAATTATATCGGATGGACCGAGGTTGCGGATTTAATAGAAACCGGTCTCGAAAAGGCTTTTATGGATAAAAAAGTTACCTACGATCTAGCCAGGCAGATGGAAGGAGTAAAACCAATAAAAACTTCCGAGTTCGCGCGGGCTATAGTGGAACGAATGTCATAATATAGCGGCTAAGCCGCTAAAATGCAAAAATTAAATATAAAAATGGAAAATTACAAATTAAAGTTCAAAAATAAAAAAAGAAAAAAAGCAACAACAAATTGTACGAATAACAAGAATATTTCTTTTGTTTTTTTGTTTTGGAGGGGTGGTTGATTTTGCATTTTGATTTGTCATTTTACTTTTTGATTTTTGGTATTTCAATTTTGATAAAATGGTTTGTAATATTGAAGATTAAAAGGATTGGTTAATACTTATATGAAATATGATTTGTAATACTTGGATGTAAGGAGGAAAATTGCTTTTTTTAATTTTATTTTCACAAATTAATCTTTCAATAGCGACTTCTGAGCGGTCCAGAGCTCTTTATTCAAACCCCGCGGGTTTATCTATACATTCCTGTCCCGAAATTTCAGTTAGAAGTGAAGATTACTGGGTTTCTATGAATATTCCGTTTCTTGGTTTCGCCGGCGGCGTTCGTTTCAGGAGTGATTCCATGGAATTTATGACAGGATTCAGCCCCCTTCATTATAAAGATAAATTTTCTTTGGGTTACATGTATTCTTCGTGGGATAGTAAGTATACTTTGGGTGCCATGTACAGGCCTCACAAATGGACTTCTTTAGGATTTACGACAACTTTTCCCAGTCGCGAAGGATACGATTTTAGTTTTGGAGTTTCTCTCATCCCGGCCTGGGATAGATTGGTTTTGACTTCCGATTTTTTTGTTGATAGAGGTCAGGACGAAACCAGATATCTGGTCACCAGTCTAAGCGGAACATTAGAGGTTTTAGACGGAATAAAACTGAATGTCTCATATTTTCCGGAACGAAATGACTTTGGTACCGGTGAGCTGCGCGGAGGTCTGGAATTTTCTCTGGGGAATCTTCTATTCGGAGGTTATAACGGAGAAAGTGGCAGAGAGGGTATCGTCACGGCTTCTGTTGTGCCTTATCCGACACTGTTTAGAGGACAGAACCGTTCGGTTATGGTGGAAATCGTGGGCGATTATCCGGAAGTTCCTGATATAGAAGGCTTTTTCGGAAGAGAACATTCTTTTTATAATCTTTTGAACCTGCTTGATTACATAAAAGAGAATAAAAAAATAGATAGTGTGCTTGTGTATATAAAAAGTAATTCTCTCGGACTCGCTCAAGCTGAGGAAGTAAGAAAGGAACTTATGGGCATCGCCGAGAATAAATTCCTTGTGATTCATTCAGATTATCTTGGTTTTAGAGATTTGTATCTGGCTTCAGCCGCGGATATAATTTCGCTTTCTTCTCCTGGTTTAGTTTATTTTCCGGGTTTATACCTTTCCAAGATTTACATAAAAGGTACTCTGGAAAAATTGGGGATAGAAGCCGAAGTCGAAAGAGCCGGAAAATATAAGAGCGCCGTTGAAACTTTCACAAGAGAAGAAATGAGTCAGTATGACAGGGAGCAGATACAGAAATTTCTCGATGATCTTGTGGAGGTAATAATAGGTAAAATTTCCGATTCAAGAAGTATCGAGGAAGTGAAAATAAAATCTCTTGTGGATTCCCTGGGTTGTCTCACCCCACAAGAAGCTGTAAAAGAAGGCATAATAGACACCGTCGCTTATTTCGATGAGATGAAAGAATTGGCTGGAATCAAGGGTAAAGGCAAGATATGGAGAGGAAAGAGTATTCCCAGAGAATTTTTGCTGAGCGATCCCCCGAAAATAGCCGTTCTGGCTCTCGAAGGTACCATAATAGTCGGGGAAAGCTCTAATTCCCCTCTCGATATTCCATTTTTGGGAGGTCCTACTATCGGTTCCGAATCGGTAAAGAAAGAGCTGGAAAGATTGAGAAAGAATAAATCCGTAAAAGCTGTGGTTTTAAGGATAAATTCCGGAGGCGGAAGCAGTTTAGCTTCAGATTTAATATACAGGGAGATTTTAAGACTAAAAGAAGAAAAACCTGTGGTTATATCTATGGGGGATATGGCCGCTTCGGGTGGATATTACATTTCCGCTCCTGCCGACCTAATATTGACGAACAGGACGACACTTACGGGGTCTATAGGAGTCTGGAGCGCGAAGTTGGTTACCGAGGGATTATACAATAAGCTGGGGATGACTCACGATGTAGTAAAATGGGGAGAACACGCCGATGCTTTTAGCGGACATCGGCCTTTTACGCATTACGAGAAGAAAATATTCGAAAAAATGATTAAACATATTTACGATCAATTCCTGGAAGCGGTTGCCGAACCAAGAGGGTTAACGGTTGAAGAAGTGGATTCTCTGGCTATGGGTAGAATATGGAGTGGCCTTGCCGCGAAGGAGATTGCTCTTGCGGATACAAACGGAGGACTTCTCGACGCGATAAAGGTCGCGGGAGAAGAAGCGGGTATTGAAAATTATAAAGTCGTACTTTTCCCCAAGCCGCTTGAATTTTTTGAAAGGTTGATAGGAGTGCGTGAGAATGCCTATCTGCCTATTTTGAAATTGATTCAGGAACCTTATCTCTATTTTGAGCCGGCTAAACTCGATTTCGGTAAATAATTTTTCACACGGAGACACAGAGAACACAGCGTGGTAAAACCGTTAAAACATAATGTGAACCACAAAGCCCGCAAAGGAACATTTCAGTGTTTAATTGTAAATTGAAAATTGCAAGTTGTAAATTTTAAATTCAAAACAAAGAAGAAGAACAAATAGCACAAATTACACGAATATCACGAATTGTTTCATTGTTTTTTTTGTAATACGGCGTTCGAAACTTTGATTTTATTTTTAAAAACATGGAAAAAATCATTTTCCTCCTTTACTTTTTTATCTTTTTTCATAACTTTTAACTAAATAAGCATGTTTTTATGTTAAGGGTTTTATGGAAGATAGTAAAAAAACAAAGAAACAATTAATAAACGAATTAAAAGATTTAAGGAAAGAAATTTCCGAACTTCGAAATACCGAAGACCGTCTTGAACAATTAGAAAAAGAATTGGTATTCGAGCGTAGACTATTCAAAAGCTTTCTTGATAATGTTCCCATATCAGTTTATTTCAAGGATAAAGAAGGACGATTTCTAAGAGTGAGTAAATACTTTTTAAAGCAGAAAGGAGCTCCTCCGTTTAATTCTGTAGATAAATTAATAGGCAAGACCGATTTTGACCTTTTTTCGAAGGAACATGCAGAAGTGTCTCTTCAGGATGAGTTACAAGTAATGAAAACGGGTAAACCGATTGTGGATAGAGAAGAATCAGAAGTTGTGGACGGTAAAAAAGTGTACCTGTTGACCACTAAAGCTCCTTTGACCGATGACAAAGGCAATTCGGTGGGAATAGTCGGTATTACGAGAGAAATAACAGAAAAGAAAATATTGGAAGAAAAAATACAGGAACGACTCGAGGAATTAGGCAAAGAAGTCGTTTTTAAAAGTCGTTTGCTTACATCTCTTTTTGAAAACATCCCTGATCATATCTACTTTAAGGATAAAAAAAGCCGTTTTGTAGCCGTAAGTAAAGCTCTTGCCAGGTGGCTTGGAGCCGAGAGTTCTGAGGATATGATAGGAAAAACGGATTTCGATTATTTTACCGAAGAACATGCGGAACCCGCGTTTCGAGACGAACAGGAAGTAATGGAAAAAGGTCAACCGATCGAAGGGAAAATAGAAAAAGAAACTTATTCCGACGGAAAAATAGCCTGGGTTTCCACAACCAAGATTCCCTGGCATGACGAGAACGGTAATGTAATAGGAACTTTCGGTATTTCGAGAGATATAACCGAACTTAAAAATAAAGAACTCGAGCTCATCGAAGCTCGAGAAACCGCGCAAAGAGCGTCTCAGGCGAAGACCACTTTTTTGGCCATAATGAGTCATGAAATCCGTACGCCTCTTAACGCTATAATCGGAATGTGCGAGATCTTAGAAGAAACAGTTCTTTCTAAAGAACAGCATGAATATCTTAAAATCCTGAGAGAAGCCGGAGAGACACTGCTGGCCATAATCAATGATGTACTCGATATTTCCAAGATCGAGTGCGGGGATGTGCAAATCGAGAAAAGCGAATTCTCCCTTGATACGCTTGTCGAAAAAGTCTGCGATATTCTGGCTATTAAAGCTCATAAGAAAGGTATAGAACTTGCGGATCATATTTCTCCTAATGTTCCTGTGAATCTGATCGGAGACTCTTACAGAATGCGTCAGATTCTGGTGAATCTGATCGGAAATTCGATCAAATTTACAGACGAAGGAGAAATCGTTTTAAATGTAAGTGTTTCGGAAGAAGAAGAGGCCAGGCGTGAGGTTGAGAAAAAAGATGAAGTATCTTTATTATTTTCTGTAAAAGATACCGGAGTGGGAATACCGAAAGAAAAACAAAAAGCCATATTCGATAGTTTTAGACAGGCTGATTCTTCCACTACCCGTAAATTTGGCGGCACAGGTCTTGGATTAAGTATATCCAAGCGATTGGTGGAATTGATGGGGGGAAAGATGTGTGTTGAGAGTGAAGAAGGTAAAGGAAGCGAGTTTTTCTTTACCGTACGATTCGGAATACAGAAAACAAAAAAGTCCCGTACTTTCATCGAACCGCGTGAAGTCGATGTGAGAGGTATCTCTACCCTTATTGTGGATGATAACGCTACAAATAGATTGATCTTAAGAGAAATTCTTACCGCCTGGGACGCGGATGTAACGGAAGCTTCAGGAGGAAAAGAGGCGATTTCGGCGATAAAATCCGCGAGGAAAAAAGGAAAACATTTTCGGCTTATCTTACTTGATCGTAGAATGCCCGCGATAGATGGATTTAAAGTCGCTGAAGTTATAAGAGAAGATAAAAAAAGCGAGGAAACAACCACTGTGATGATGCTCACTTCGGATCATCGCATTTCGGATTTGAATCGTATCGATGAACTGGGAATAAATTGTTATCTTGTTAAACCTATTAAAAGAGATGAATTGAAGAACGCGATTTTAGCTACTCTGGGTTTATGGAAGGCCAAGAAAAGGAAAATCGATGTCGGTAAGATAACAGTTAGTGATCTTCCACCCATGAAAATTCTGCTGGTAGAAGATACTGAAGATAATCGCCTGCTGATAGAAGCTTTCTTGAAAAGATCTTCAGTTGAGATCGATGAAGCCATGCGGAAGATTCTCAAGAGGGACTACCGCAA
>CAZVXD010000093.1:0-1351 GCA_964631335.1 uncultured bacterium | reverse complement strand
TGAAGCCGAAAATGGCAAAATCGCTTTTGAGAAATTCAGAAAAAATGTTTATGATCTGGTCTTGATGGATATGCAAATGCCTGTTATGGATGGGTATACAGCTACAAAGAAAATCCGCGTCTGGGAGAAGAGAGTAGGCGCGGAAGCAACCCCTGTAATAGCGCTTACCGCCTTCGCTTTAAAAGGTGATGCGGAAAAGTGTCTCGATGCCGGTTGTAATACTCATGTCGCGAAGCCTGTGAAGATGGAGACTTTGGTTGAAGTTCTAAAAGAATTTGCGGATAAAATGAATTTGTGAGTAAGGAGGTTTTATGAATAAGGAAGAAAAAATTGTAGTAAAGGTGGATCCGGAAATAGCCGATTTAATACCAGGTTTCTTAAAAAACAGGGAAAAAGACATAAAAACAATGGAATCGTGCCTCGAAGATGGTAATTTTGAGCAAATAGAGCGGTTGGGACACAGTATGAAAGGTTCGGGTGCCGGCTATGGATTCGACGGAATCAGCGAAATAGGAAGTTTTATAGAAATAGCGGGAAAAGAGAAAGATACCGAGAAGATTAAAAAAGGCATAGAAGACTTGAAAAGTTATCTTAATAGAATAGAAATAGTTAATGAGTAAGCTTTTTACTAGATGAAGAAAAGATACGAATTAATACTTTTTGATCTGGATGGAACATTGTTTGATTACAACAGAGCTGAAGAATACGCTTTAAAGAATAGCCTGGAAAATTTCGGTATTGATTGCGATTTTAGTTCCTGTCTCGCGCAGTACAGAAAAATAAACAGAGCGGTGTGGAAGGAATTCGAAAAAGGAAAAATAGGTCTGGAAGAGTTAAGGATGAAAAGATTTGGTATTTTATTCGATATTTCAAATATAAAACAAAATATAGAAGAATTCAGCAAAAAGTATCTTTATTTTATATCAAAAACTTCTTTTATTACTGAGGGGGCGGAAGAAATTATTTCTTATTTGCGTTCGGATTATAAACTCGCGCTGGCTTCGAATGGAATTTACTCCGTACAATATGAAAGGTTAAAGAGATCGTCTCTGAGTCCTTATTTCGATATTTTCGTGGTTTCGGAGGAAATCGGGTTTGCTAAGCCGGACCCTGATTTTTTCAATTGTGTTTTTAAGAAGGCGCGGCACAGTGATAAAAGTACCGCTTTAATAGTCGGAGATTCTCTTTCGAGCGATATTAAAGGAGGGATTAACTTTGGTATAGATACCTGCTGGTTTAATCCCGGAAAAATTAAAAGCGAAGGAAGAGTGTTGCCAACATACGAAATAGAGCGACTTAATCAAATTAAGGATATTCTTACCACATCCCACCAAAAATAAAATATTCTCAC
>CAZVXD010000092.1:1626-7234 GCA_964631335.1 uncultured bacterium | reverse complement strand
TGAAATTCGCGGGAAGGGAAGAAAAAGAAATAGAAAGTGGTTTCTTCCCTTCTGATTATTATACGACTCCGGGAAAAGGAAAATTAGGTTGTGAATTGTTTTTCAAGGATAGTTTATGGGTTTCTAAGGAAAGGAGTTTTTATTTAACACGTCCTTCTGTTCAGTGTAAGATTGCGATTCCCGATTCGTTTAATTACGGAGAGTCAAATCCATATACGGTTACGCTGAGTTCGGAAGGGAGTTATATACCTTCCGGAAAACTTTTAATCGAAGGGAATAATTTTTCCGATTCTGTAATAGTCGGTGATATTTCTACTTCTGAAACAACATTTGTATTCGATTATAATCCTGAGGATTGGGAAGTTTCAGAGGATATTTATGATAATAAATTAAAAGTACAGTATAAATACGGAGATAAAATAATCACTAAAGAAAAAAGATTGCCCTTACGTTTACCTCAAATTTCAGACTTTCGACCCGATTATCCGGACCGTAGGGAGAGGTTTATGCCGGGGGATACGGCGGTATTCGAAGCGCAGTTGGCTCTTACGGGAAGTTTGTACGGAGTTCCTATGGAATTTTGTTTATGGAGCGATTATCTCGGGGCTGATACTTTGAAAGATACTATTATTTTAAATCCCTGTTCACATAAAACTATAGAGTTAAAAACCTATGCTGATCTGGATGTTCCAGCCGATACGCCTATATCGTATAATTATAGAACGAATTATCTAAATAAGGAATATACGAATACAGAAGAACTTTATTATTTTGTTCGATCGCCTGAAGCAGTTCTTCATTGGCCCGTAAATGATACTTTTTCTATAGGTGAAACTATAGAGATAGAATATACGAACAGTGTCAAATCCCCTTCAAGGGTAAATATCGATGCTGTTTATCTTAATGGTGATTATAGCACTGGTTATGTTGGTGAATTGTTTGATGGCCCCGGAGAAGTGGAAATCCCTGCAGAAAGTTCCTATATTTTTCCCATAACAGTTCCCCAATGGATAACCGGACAATATCGGTTGGGCGTGAGCTCGGAAATAGTCGAGGGAAAGGGTGTAGATCTGGATCTATTCGAATACGGCTGTCCTGTGTATATCGACGGCATCGAAGCGGAGATGCAAGTTTCAAGTTCTAAGGATTACTATATCCAGGGTGAAGATATACTTTTTTCTTCGTTGCTTGAAAATGGTGAATATGGATGGAACGGAACGGAAACTCTCTCGGTTTATAGAACAGAAACCACGATGGAAGACTTTTCGATATGGGATATAGCATACAAGATAGATACATTCGGACTTATCCCCGATGGCAATGGTGGTCTTGTCCTTGATTCGGTTTATTCTTTGGGGCATTTGGGTGAAATAGGAAGCTTAAATGCGAGCTGGGGTTTAGTCGCAAAAGACGAATGGAACGATTTTTGGATTTTTTATCCTTTAGATGAGGGTTTACCGCATGTTGAGAAAAGAGAATCGCCATATTCATATTTTTTTGATGATTTGAAACTCCTTTTAGATACAACATTATGTAATAGTGTTATGGATATAGAAGTTAAGCAAGGTATTATATATCTGTCGTCTGGAGCTTGGGTTTATAAATTCAGTTCTACAACAGGTGAGTTTATGGGGTGTATAAAACCTCCGAATAGAGAATTCCTTCACCTTAGAGGTATCGCAATTAAAGATAACGGCAATATTTTTGCTCTTGAAGCCGGAACCAAAACTTTATGGGAGTTTTCGAATTACGGAGATAGTATTTCTGCGTTGTTTATTCCTATGCTGTATGGTTATGGAGATGTTGAGTATAATGACGGCGTGGTTTATATAGGTAATGAAAGAAACATTTTGACGATTGAAGGAACATCAATTGACTCCATCTATGGAGGTAGGGATTTTACGAAGCACCGTTACTACAAGCGAATTTCTATTTCTGATAATGGGAAAATTGTAGTTGGAGGAGATAATGAAGAGGGTGGAAGAGGGCTAAAAGTTTTCTCTTCGACAGGTGATTTTGAAGCGGAAACACGTCCTTATCAGCATTTTTATGATCTGATTTTTTATAACAACGGTATTATCCTTTGTGGTGGCTGGGATGAGATGGGGCTTAATGAATATCGAGAATTCGGTAAAGAAAATGGATTGCTCAGGGTTGGATACCAGTCAGGGTTTGAGAATCTGCCGCCGGCATTTTTGTTTCGTGATTATGAGAATGTAGATATCATAAATTCCGGCTCGATTTCGTATAAGGTTCCGGGTGGCTTCTGGGAGGAGTTTATGCCTTTTGAAAGTTTTTACGGAGGTGATTATATACCGTCTCCTATTTATATAGAAATGCAGGGAGATTGGCACAATTCACCTGTGTTTTATGACTTTTTGTTTAATCTGAAAGTATTAAATATATTAGATTCGTCGAGTGTCAAAAATGGATATGACTTAAATCTCTTGCCTTTTGATAATATATCATTTGCCGATACAATAAAAGATACAATACCTGCAGGGGATTATTGTGTGGTCGGAAACGTACATTCTGATTATCCTCAGGAAATAACTTCGGATTGGGAATTATTCACGGTAATAGAGGATAATGTAACTTTTCTCTTTAAAACAGACAAAGAAGAAGGTTTTGTGGGAGATACATTCAGGGTTAATCCTCTGATTATAAATCCCTTTCCTTTGAGGCAGGATAGTGTTTTCTTCACGGCATGCAGAGCTTCCGGAGATACGTGTGATTTACTTTATATAGATACGGTTATTTCCATGGAAGCGAATTCTGTTGATTCTTTTCCTTTCACGATTACGCCGGAAGAACCGTTAACAGTAAGAGGTTATTTATATGTACCTCCTTCTCGTTTTGTTGATAGAGAGTTCTCGCCAATTATAAAGAGCGGTAGCCTGTTAACATTAAAATTAACCGCTCCTGAGGTTGCCGATTTATCGCCTTTCAATGTGACCACCGAGATGTATAATTTTTCTTTTGACGATTTATCCTTAGAGGTGGAAAGGATATTTTTATCGGACACTTTGAGGGATTCGGTTTATCTTAAGATGGAAAACGTCCATACTTTCGTGGATACATTTTTAACCGAACAGCCGGGAACATTGAAAGTTATTGTTAAAGCGGGTAATGAAACGTTCGAGGAGAAAAAGTTCGTAAATTTCGGAATGAATGGTGTCGTCCTGCTCGATTCTCTGTATGAGGTTTCTCCGGATTCAGTTGAAATGAGCGGAATTATCCGAAACGAAGGACTTTACCCTCTGGAATGCAAGGCTCTTTTCTGTCTGGTGGGAAGTGATTTCTCACACGGAGACACAGAGAAAACAATGCTTACAGCTGACAGCCAACGGCTTACGGCTACCCATCCGACCACTCAAAAAATTAACAATTTGACCAATCAACCAATTACCCAATCGACCGTTTCGCTATTAGCAAAGCATACAGTGTTTTCCTCAGTTCATAAGGTAGGGAAAAGAGTCACTCTTTCTCAGTTCGTTAGTCAATTGGCGACCGCGGGAGTAGATACTTCTTTTTCGATGATTTCTCTTTCTCCCGGGGAAATAGATACTATATCCATTTTGTTTAGCCGGCACGACGAAGGTAGTTACAATTTGCAGGCTTTTCTTTTTACGGATTCATTGGATTTTATGTTCGATTTCGCATCTTCCGAAGTTAATGTTGTGGGTGATGATAAGCTTTTTGTAGATACACTTATTGTCTCTCCCTATTGCGATACAAATGGAGATGTTTCCTTGAAGGCGGTTCTCGATAACCATTCATTCAGCTCTTTTTCCGGTAATATTACTATAAGTTCACCTGTTTGTTACTTCGATTCGGTTATTTCTTTATCCCTGCATTCAAAAGACACATTAACATTTTTACTCGAAGACCCAATAGACGAAGGTATCTACACTTTTACTTCCGTAATCAAGGAAGGTGGTGTTCCTGTGAGTCAGAAATTACAGGATATCGAATTACGTCCCGCTTACCGGTTCGATTCTTTGCCGGTTAATTTAATGGTTTCCGCGCCGGATTCCGGAATAGTAAAAATTCCGGTCAGTAATATCGGAAACGCCAAAGGAGAAAGGAATGTTAGGGTAAGCCTGGCGGATGTTATAAACATAAATGAATATTCTACCATAGAACCGGGTTCCTGTGATACATTTATCTATAACTACCTTATTCCCGAGGATTTTCCCGGAGGGGAATATTTTGCCGATGCTGTTGTTTTCAAGAATAATTATCCCGAAATAGATACTTACTTTAATGTGATTGTTAACGGTCTTATGGTTGGAGCAGCCGATTCACTGGATAGATTTGTCTATAGCCCGGATGATACAGCGAAACTTTCGGTATTTGTGGAGAACAAATCTCTGTGGAGCGGTGGGCTTTCCGCTTCTTTACAGTACGGGGAACTTGAATTAGATACCTCTTTTGTTCTGGGAGGTATGGAAAGAGGTGTTTTAAACACAACAACAAATAGAGATACTCTGTATCTCGATACATCCGGTATTTATATGTTTGATCCCATAAATTCCGGGAGTTATGACAGTATAAGAGTAAGTTGGAGCGCTTCATCTTCCGATTCACTTGTCTTTCAGATGCGAACGGATTCTGTAATAGGAAAAGGAGATTGGATAACTGTTGAGAGAGGTGGTACATATCTTCTCGATGACTGGATGCAAATTAATTTTGCCAATAAATCGACGGATACTCAGTGGGTCGACGCGATTTGCCTTTATTTTAATTCTGAGGGCTGCACAAAATTGGACTCTTTCCCCAGGCAGAGGGAGATAGTTGCTTTCGAGGTGCCGGTAGATTCATCCGAGGAAAAACTCGGGTGGGGAATTTACTACCCTTCCGGACGTTCGATCGTTCTGGATGAGAGATATCTGTATGTTTCGGATAGTATTTTGACTCTATGGACCGATAAGGCGAGATATGAGATTTCTGATACGGTTCACGCGACATTGGTGAAACAATTTCCGGATACTAATTACAATTTTAGCCACAGGGTTTATTTATCTCCCACAGCAGAAATAAATGAGACTTTTGTTCTTGCCCGAGATACGATGAATTTCTCGTTTGTAATACCGGAATGGACAAGGTCGGGAACGTATTCTATCGATTACCTTGTGGAGGAAAAAAGCCTCCCGGCTGACGGCTTGCAGCTAACAACATCGCTCACGGCTGACAGCCGACAGCTGACGGCTACCCATCCGACCACTCAAAGAAATAACGATTCAACTACTCAACCATTAGACAATTCAACTACAAAACCTATCAAGGTTTTGCCTATGGCAAAACAGTGGGTGATAGGTAAACCTACGTTGAGTGTTTTTGGTGATTCTGCTTATATATCGGGAGAACATTTATTCGATGTTAACGGAATAACGGTATACTTTAAAAACGCCCAAATGGATACAAATTTATATTATGAAGGAGAAATAGCTAAAATAAGAACTGAAATCTCATCAGATATCGATCTCACGGCAGATCTCAATATATCTTCCACCGGTTCCGTTGTTAATGATACGACTCTCAATCTAAAAAAAGATGTTCCTAATAAATTTGAATTCGAATATCCGATTAACGGGTGCAGGAGAGG
>CAZVXD010000092.1:0-1526 GCA_964631335.1 uncultured bacterium | reverse complement strand
GGATACCAATAAATATTTAATACCGTCTCAACCCAACGGTTCCCATATAGAATATACCTTAATAGCCAGAGATGAATTCGGAAACCGTGCTTCTTATCCCGAGGAAGGCAGTAAGGATTTCTGGGTTCTTTCTCCTTTGAAACCCACATGGAGTGAATTGACATACGCTGTCGATACTTCTGCTGTTTTGATCTGGAATCCGCCGGAAGAATTTGTATATTATCACTGCGGACTTTGTTCGGATACTATAGATATTAATGAAATGATAGTAGCCACAAGATTTAATACTCAGTGTTTGCCCGCGGAATTAAATAAAATATGTCTTGAAATTGTTAATAATAGTACAGCACCTCTGTCTGATACACTCGAGGTTTTTATTTGCACGGTAGCGGAGGACTCACTGCCGGGAACGAGAATAGATTCTTTTGAATTTACAGGAGAATTCACCGGGTATACGGAATTTGAACTGCCCGATATAGGGATTCCCGAAGGCGGAATATTTATAGGTATAAGGGGTTCTGATGGGCTTAACGTATTGTTAGATGGTTTCGGAGAAGGCAGCAGGACCGCGATAAATACAGGCAGTTCCTGGAATCTGGAAACTTCCGGAGAGCTTTTAATAGACGGAATAATTTCACACCTTCCAGCGCCTAAGTTAAGAGGTTCTTCGGAAATACTTACCTTCGATATTTTTAGATCTTCCGGTACTCCCGATTGGACAAAAATAGCGTCGGGAATAACCGCGACCAGCTATACCGATACGGATGTCCAGGAGTACCAGAAATATTCTTATAAAATTATGGCTTCTTTTGAAAATCCGCTCGATTCGTTTTTCTCCGTAAATCAGGAGGTATTTATTGATCTATCTCCACCTTATATGGATACAATCGATGTTGACGAATTAGACGGGGGAACCGAGCTTCTGATCTGGACGGTTCTTACTGATACATCGGGTATAGCATGGGATTCACTCGGGTATAAAATTGAAGATTCTGTAAATGTAATCCCTGAAGATAGCTGCAGGAATAATAAGTATTTCTTCTCGATTAATTTACACGGAGATACTCTTGAATATTTCCTGAAGGCAAAGGATAAATCGTTGATTGGTAATTACGCGAGGTATCCTATAAGCGGTTTCTACAAATGGGGAAAACTCGCGGGGATCGAAGATATGATTCCCGATTCAACATATCTCTTCAGGATGGTAAATGTTCTGGCGAGTAGAAATATAGAGATAAAATACGCTCTTTCGGAAGAAAGGGATGTTCGGATTATGTTCTTTGATGTTCTGGGAAGAAAAGCCAAAACATTTGTGGATGAAACTCAAAAAGCCGGTTATTACTCTGTTCCTATTAAATCCGCCGAATTCCCCGGAGGAGTTTATTTCCTCCGTATGGAAGCGGGAGATTATAAGAAGACTTTGAAATTGGTGAAGCTGAGGTAGGGAATAGGTTTAAGGTCTTAGGTTTTGGGTGATAAAGACACGAACATCGTTCAGTCTTTCTAAGCTTTTTGAAGGACACGTA
>CAZVXD010000091.1:0-7243 GCA_964631335.1 uncultured bacterium | reverse complement strand
GGAGCCTTTGTCTTAGACGTCAAGACTTCTCGTAGAGCTTCAAAGAAGAAATAAACATCTTTATTTCCTTTAATTTTTTTTATTCTTAGCTTCGTACTCTAAGCCTATTATAGGAATTTCCCCTTGACGCCAGAATAAATAGTCGGGTATTATAAATTTATATGAATTTAGCAATTACTAAAAGGCAAAAAGAGATGTTATCTATTTTATATAATTATATTAAAGATATAGGTTATCCCCCTACCTTTGGAGAAATGAAAGAGCGTCTAGGCGTGAGTTCTAATCAGTCAGTTATTGATCTTCTTAATAAGCTCGAATCAAAAAAAATAATTGAAAGAGAAACATCTATGGCAAGGAGCATTGCTATTCTTCCCTTAGGCTATGAGGTTTTAGGCAAACCTCCGTTGGTTCCATTTTTAGGTATAAGTCATGCCGGATCTCCAGTTGAAACTTTGGCAATTGAGGGCGAATGGCAAACAATGTCCAAAGAGGTAAAAAAATTACAAAATGAAGTTTTTATCCTTGAAATTTCCGGTGACTCAATGATTAATGCCGGTATAGAAGACGGAGATCGTGTATTAGTTCAGTCTACTAAAGAATTTGCCTCAGGTGATATTGTCCTTGCTCAAATTAATGATGAGTCAACAATTAAAAGGTTTATCTCTGAAGACAAACCACCTTATTTATATCTTAAGCCGGAAAATCCAAATCATAAAATTATTCACTTTACCGAAGAGGTAATCCTTAAAGGTAAGGTTATATCCATCCTAAAGGGAGGCCAATGGCAAGCAATCCACTAATTTAACATGCCGACAGTTAAACCAAACAAAACCATCGGAATAATCGATAAAATATTTAAAGATCCTTCGGTCGTTTACGGCTTAAAAGAATTTGAAGGGATTCAACTTGAAAAAGCTCTCTATATTTTTGAGGAAGAAGAAGGCAGATGTTTTGTTAAAGATATTAAGACAGGAGGAAGCCGATTAGTTTATGATGAAAATAAAGGCACGACAAAACCGGAAGAAATAATTCGTCAATTATGGCTTCATAAACTTATTAGCTATTACAAATACCCATTGGACCGCATAGATATTGAAAAAAGTATTCATTTTGGTCGGGAAATTCATGCCAAAGCTGCTGATATTGTTGTCTATAAAAAAGACAAGATAACTCCTTATATTATTATCGAAGTAAAAAGCCCAACAGAGAAAAAAGGTATTGAACAACTTAAAAGTTATCTTTCCGCAGAGGGTTCTGAAATTGGTGTTTGGTCAAACGGAATCGAACGGGTGATTCTTTATCGTCCGTATCCCAAAGAATTCCAGGATTCCTTAAGTGAAATCCCGAAGGCCGACCAGACGATAGATGATCTTTTTGAGATTAAAAGAAAATGGAGTGAACTAAATCCTAAGTTCGATTTTGTCGAAATTGTCAAAAGAATGGAAGAATTGGCTTTAGCTGGCTCTGGGGCGAATGTCTTTGAAGAAATCTTCAAAATTATTTACGCTAAACTTTTTGATGAAAAACTAGCCAGAGAAAGAAGAACTGATCAGGAAGTTTTATTTAGAAAATATAAGGATCCGGAAAAAACTTATGAAGTTATCAATACTCTCTTTAAAAACGCGGCTCGACAATGGACGGATACTTTTGAATCTTCCGACAGAATTAAACTCTCTCCAGACAGACTTAATGTTTGTGTCCCATTTTTGGAAAATATTAGGTTATTTGAAACGGGAAAGGGAGAATATGAAATTATTGATAGTGCCTTCGAATATTTAATTACCGAGGTCTCCAAAGGTAAAAAAGGACAATACTTCACTCCTCGTCATGTTATTAAAATGTGCGTTAAAATGATAAACCCCAAAGAGGAGGA
Organism: uncultured bacterium; assembly: GCA_964631335.1. Lineage (GTDB taxonomy): Bacteria > Hydrothermota > UBA3072 > UBA3072 > UBA3072 > JAFGHJ01. The sequence goes on along the minus strand of CAZVXD010000091.1, from coordinate 5,370 downwards.
ATATGTCATTGATCCGGCTTGTGGTTCTGGCGGATTTTTACTCCACGCAATGTATTATGTTTGGGATAACCTTTTAACAACAGAAACGGCGAAAAAAGAATATGCAGGAAAATATTTATTTGGTATTGATTTTGATGATAATATGCGTCGTATCTCTCAAGCTTTAATGCTGATTGCCGGAGATGGTCGCCATCATATTTTTAAAAGAGACTCTTTAGATGCTCGTGATTGGCAGAGAGTCGATGCTGAAGAAGCACGAGTATCTCTTAGGTCTTTATTATCGAAAGAAGAAAAATTTGCTGATGATAAAGAAAACGAACTAACTTTTCGTCACCTTAATTTTGATATTTTAATGACCAATCCTCCTTTTGCCGGAGAAAACCCGGAATCAGGACTTCTGCGTCAATATGAATTGGCTAAAAGAGACGGAAAACTAAGAGGGAATATGGAAAGACATATTCTTTTTATTGAGCGGTCCTTAGATGCTATTCGTCCAGGTGGCAGAATGGCCATCGTTTTACCACAAGGAGTTTTGAATAACACCAATATGCAATATATTCGTGAATGGCTATTTGATAAAGCTAGAATTTTAGCAGTTGTTGGTCTACATGGTAATACTTTTAAACCGCATACGGGAACGAAAACTTCTGTTTTGTTTTTACAGAAGTGGGGAGATAAAGAAGGGAAGTCATTAAAAAATTATCCGATTTTTATGGCGGTTTCCAAGAAAGCAGGGAAAGGTAATTCCGGCGATTATGTTTACAAAAAAGATGAAAAAGGTAATTATATTTTTGATTCTCGTGGTCGTAAAGTTTTAGATCATGACCTAGATGAAATTGCTGAAGAATTTATTAAATTTGCCAAAGAGCAACAGTTTAGTTTTTGAGAGAAGTAATATCATGAATAATACCGAAAGTAAAGTTTATTTTTCAGATATCTTCAGAGTTAAACACTCGGTTATTAAAAAATATGGGGCACTGGATATCTCGCTTGTTTGTGATAACCCTGCTTTTGTTGACCCATTTCTTATTTTTGCAAATCCAAAATACAGACATCTCCATGATTTGATAATCAATTACCTAAAGTTTTTAAGAAACTTTTCTTTAGAAAGGCAAGGTACAAATTTAACTATCGGAGAGTTTGAACATTATTATAAATTTCCCGAAGCTAAACAAGTATGGCTTGGTTATTCCGTGAGTGGAAATGTAGGACGAGGGTTAAGTAAAGATTTTGGATATTCCCTTTATAAAAACCTTCACAAGGTTTTCTCAAGATTTGGAGACGAAGATATTACAGAGTCTTCACATCTTGAAAAACTTTGTCTAATAGAGGAGGGTATCGGAGTTGATAAAATCAGCGATTTTACTCTAAATTTAATCCAAAAATTCCTTTTGGAATATACACAGGAATTTGCAAAAGAATATTTAGATAAAAAATTTTTATCTGAATTCGCAGTGCATAAGATTGGCTTTGATTTCAAAAAAGAAGTTTGGTATGACGGTCGTTTTATGCTACCAACATTACAAAGGAATGGTAAAAAAGATTTTGTTTTACTTGTACCGCGAAAAATATTAACAAAGGAAGACACTTGGATTTCAAGAAATGATTTCTTGAGGAATGACACTGCAATATTTAATATTATTTCGAATGAAGAATTAAGGGCAAAAATAAATAAATTTTTCTATGATAATTTACAGATTAAGTTAAACAAGAAAAAACAACAAGAAAAAGATTATTCTAAGAAAAGCAGGAATAATGCCTTGTTTAAAACGGTTCAGAAATATCCAGAGTTACTAGATTATTATATTAAGCTAAAGGAGCAAAGGAAAGATACCGCGTTAAGACTGCATGTTGCTGAGCCTGAAAGTATAAATTTTTTCCCTGATGCTACTCAAATACAGGCAAAAATTAGAGAAAAAAAATTTGGTAGATTAACTTCTTTTGATGATTGTGTTTCTAGAATTGCATTTTTTAAAAAGACCCTTGAATCAAATAGCAGAGATTTATATTTTAAAGAAAAGCCGCTACAGGAAAAACATTTGCGGGTAATGTTTAAAAATACTACCTACGGTAGTTTGTTTGATTACAATTCGGAGGTAAATAATGGTAGGGGTTCAATTGATTTTGTTATTTCATTTAGTAGCCAAGACAAAACTGGTCTTGAGTTAAAGCTGGCAGCAAATAAGAAATTAAAACAAAATTTATTGAATCAAGGACGAGTCTATCAAAAAGACTCAAATTTGAAATATGTAATTAAAGTGGTCTTTTTCTTTTCCAACGAAGAGTTAAAAAGAGTAAATAAAATTTTAAGAGAATTAAATAAATCTGTAGACAATAGAGAAATATTTTTAATTGATTGTAGGAAGAAAGAATCTGGTTCTAATCAGAAATAAATATGCAATACTCAATCATCCAAAAATTACAACTTGAAAGTATGAATCGACTTGATGCGGAGTACTATCAATCAGAATATTTAGAAGTTGACAAGAAAGTTTCATTTCTAAAATATCAAACAATCAAGAAAATATCTGAAAAAGTTTTTAGCGGACCTTTTGGTTCAACCCTCAAAAGTGAATCTTATCAATCTGAAGGTATTCCATTTATCAGGATAGGAAATATATCTGATATTTTTATAGATAAAGAAGACGAAGATCTGGTATATATTTCACCTAAAGAACATAAGAGGATTTTTAGTACACATTTAAAATCAGGAGATATTGTTTTTTCTAAAATTGGCACCATCGGAAGACTCTCTGTCATTTCTGATGATTTTGGAGAAGTCAATATTAGCGAAAATAATATAGGTATTAGATTTGCTAAATTATTACCAGAACAACGCGTTTATTTGTTATTCTTTCTTTTGAGTAAATATGGGCAACAACAAATTCTCCGTAAAGCCAGTGGTAATATTCAACAAAAACTAAACGTAGCCGATATTGAAACAATTAAAGTTCCTATCGTTAAAGAAAAAGTGGCGCATGAAATTTTTAGCGTCTATAAACAGGTTATAGAGTTTAGAAGAAAAAGTGAATCTTTATATTCACAAGCCAAAAATTTGCTTTTGAAAGGGCTGGGGCTGGAAGATTTTAAAATTGAAGATGATTTATCGTATGTTGTTAGTCTTTCAGATGTAAAATCTGCAAATCGAATAGATGCAGAATACTTCCAGTTAAAATATGAAAAATTAATATCAAAAATCAAGAATCAAAATGCAAAAAAGTTAAAAGAATTAGCAGAAAGAACTAAGACAAAAATTAGACCAAAATTTGACGAAGTTTATAAATATATTGAGATTAGTAATATTAATGTAGGGAATGGGGATATCGATTTTAATGAGATTCTTGGCAAAGAGCTACCAGCAAATGCAAGAATCCCAATAGAGGGGAAGGAATTAATCGTCTCAAAGGTGAGACCGACAAGAAAAGCCATTTCCATTATTCCAAGCGATTTTAATGATAAATTTATTTGCAGTGGAGCGTTTTCAGTATTTAAAGTTCCTGAAAGCCTCAAAGAGTATTTATTTGTAGTTTTACGTTCTGTTGTTGGCAAAATTACAGTTCGAAAAATTTACAACCGGTACTTCTTACCCAACAATTACTGATGAAGATATAGAAAATATTTTAATCCCAATTTTACCCAAGTCTACCCAGCAAAAAATTGCGGATTTGGTGAGAAAATTTCACGAAGCCCGCAAAAAATCAAAAGAACTTCTAGAGAAGGCAAAAAGAGAAGTTGAAGAAATAATTGAAAAAGGAGGGAATGAGTAGAAATGATCGACATAGGATGGGATACTGATCTTAAAAATTTAAGTGATGAAGACTTAGTGAGAGGAATGGCTCATAAAGTCGAGAGTATTGGTATTAGGGTAAATGTGGAGATGAACCGAAGGTTAAAAGTCGTAATAACTAAACTAAACAAGTTAATTAAAACACTAACTATTGAAACTTCAAAATACTCTGAAAGATTAATTTGGCTTACTGGTGTACTTATTATTTTCACCTTAGTTTTAGTAATTTTAACTTTAGTTTTAGTATTAGAATGATTAGGGAGGTGAATGAAAATGGCAAATACACTTAATTTAACCAAACTTTTTTCTTTAATGAATAGTTGCTTAGGAAGTGAACTAGGACAGTTTTTTTCTAATTTTTTAGCAACCATCCTTGCAGGATTGATTTTATATCTTTGTTTGGAAAAAAAGGTTAGGGAAAAAATTGAGAAAAATGAAATGAAAAAAATATTCGAGAATTTAATAGACGAATTATTATTTAACCATGTATTGGCTGAGAAAATTATTAAAGATAGGAAAAAATATATGGAAACTGATACATTTACTCTTGGAAAATATCGCACCAAAGGATTGGTTACTTTTTACTACACAAAACCTTTTGGGGATGAACAGAAATTCCCTTATACAAAATTATTAGGATTAATACATAAATTAGACGCTAACAATAACTTAATTCGACTGGTTTTTAGTTCGCAAATACCTAGAGTTATTTCTATCAATAAGCTAAAAGTACTCGGAGAAGCAGAAATGATTATCGCCAAAACTGCGGAACTTCTAAGGGACAGTGAAAAATTTCGTAAGCAATTTAAGCTTAGAAATAAATAATATAACTTCATACGCCAAACATCATTTGCTACCTAAACCTGCGAATTTTTAAAATTCATTCTCGATTCTGTTAAAATAAAGTATGGGTTCAAAAGATTCCCTTTACTTTGAAATACAAGCTGATTTCGGCATTACCAAACATCTGGGCGGTTTAAAAGCGACCAGAGAGCTGGCTGAACTGTGTCATATTGAAAAGGGCAAGTCTGTTCTGGTGGTTGGTTGCGGCATTGGCGCAACTGCCTGTTATCTGGTGGAAAGATATGGGGTAAAAGTGATTGGCGTTGATATCTCCGAAGGAATGGTAACCAGAGCCAAGGAAAGAGCCAGAAGAAAAGGCTTGAAAGGGAAGGTTGAGTTTAGAACGGCTGACGCCCAAAAGCTTCCTTTTAAAGATAATCTTTTTGATGTGGTTGTCAGCGAGTCGGTTATTGCCTTTGTTAATAATAAGGTAGAAGCCCTTAAGGAATATTTACGGGTGACAAAGCCTGGGGGATTTGTTGGGCTTAACGAATGTCTTTGGTTGAAAACGCCGCCGCCTGAATTAGTTGAATATCTCTCCCGTCTGATGGGTGGACCGGAATTCCGAAACTCCGAAGACTGGCAGAAACTCTTAAAAGAAGCGGGACTAAAGAACATTGAAAGCAAAAGCTACAGACTGACGTTTGTCGGTCAGCTTGCTGAAGAAATAAAAACCTTTGAATGCAGGGATTTTATTAGAGCCTGGTATAGGTTTTTTATTGGAAGCTTGGTTAATCCTT
>CAZVXD010000090.1:0-7255 GCA_964631335.1 uncultured bacterium | reverse complement strand
CCATGGATTGCGTTAAATAATAGGAATTTATAACTTCTAGATATGCCGTATCCGAGGATACTTCTATAAGTTTTAGTTTAGGGGGATATAAATGCAGGGGTTCTCCTTCTGGCGCGGCAAAACTTTCCGGGTCTTTATCCGAACCGTTTAATTCATGGATTTTGTCGGTTACTTTAGATTCTAAGGTTTTAGGTGTTTTGCGTGTGCAGGTTAAGGTTGAAATTATAAGCAATAAACATAGATATTTTAATGATCTATAAAACATTATTTCTCCTGTAATTTCTCCGTTTGTATTTTCTTATGAGTTTCTATTTTTTAAATTATTCCCGTTCTAATATTTTTTCGATTTCTTTTGTTTCGCAGTAAACTTGCCAGTGTTTTATCTTACCTTTTTTTACTACTGCCTTCCAGGAGGCGGGGATTCGGAAATGTTTGTTTTTGTTTCCTTTAAATGAACCGCTTGCATATCCGAAGACGCCGACTGTAGAATCGTTTTGAGTGATATCGACTGCTTCTATTTTATAATCGGGAAACATATCAAAATAAGCGATCCAACCCTGTTTCATCGTTTCTTTTCCCGTGTATTTGCCGCCTCCGGAATCGATAAAGACGTGATCATCAGCCATCATGTTTGCTATTTTTTCAATATCGGCGTTGTTTAACGCTTCTATAAATTGTAATACTATTTCCTTGTTGTTGACTGTTTTCATTATATCTTTATGAATGCTTCACTCTTCTGTTTTAAAAAAGTATAAAACATTATTCATATAGGTAGAAGAGTCTTATTCGTAAGATTCACTCAAAAACGCGGCAAAGTTTTCGTAGAAGTTATTGTTAAGTTCTTCTTTGACCCTATCCAGAGCTCTTCCCTTAACGGATTCTCCGGAGACGTGTCCTTCCCTGGCGCTTGCCGTGTATGTGTTCATTGTGTTGCCGGTTGTCGCGTTTGTCACGTCGACGATTAGTTCCCAGCGGACAAATTTTCCTTCTCTCGGAAAATCGAGAGGAGTTATGTCCAGATTGCCCTTTACTATAATATCGGGGTTTTCTTCACCAGTGCTGAAACCTATTTGGTCCACCACCTCTCTCAAATAGGAAGAAAGTTTTTCTTTTTCACTCCCTGCTGTTTCTATTTTTGCTACTATCGTATTTTTTAAGTTTTGTAATTCAACCTGAATTTTATCCTTTGGAACCGGAAGGGCGGGTGTATCTCCTGTAAGGGAAAGAATTCTGTGAATAGAACGCAAAGCCTCGCCGATTTTTATTACTTCCATGCATTTTTTAAGGTAAATGAGTTTTGATATTTTGTTTTCGGCAAGCTCGGCTTCACGATAGAAGCTCACCAGTGATCTGTCGTTTTTCTGTATTTCTTCGAGATAGAGCATTTCGGTTTCCGCTTTACTTATTACGGAGAGTACATAGAAGGTGGCTGTCCTCTCGTCGAAGTAGGTCTTTCCCGTTCTTACGTTGATGAGTTCGTTATCGCTTGTAAGAACACTTCTGTTAAAGAGATTTACGGAGTGTTCCCAGTCCATTTCCGCGTCTCTTTTTTTCTCTTCGGAGTATGCCTCTAAGATTCTTCTGTCGAGTTTTACATTTACGGAAAAGATATTGGAAAGAGATCCTATAGACCTCTGTCTGGCTTCGTCCAGAGAACTACCGCTGGATACCGCTGTCAGGTAAAGGCTTTTCGGATACAAAGCGTCCGGGTTTTCCACCCAATCCGGCAAACCGCCCGTTCCGCTTATCTGTGGATTAGAAGCGCATCCGGCGAACAGTAATATTAAAAATCCCGCTAAAAAGACTTTTTTCATCATTGATAAGACACCCCCTCTATAAGGTTCAAAGTATTTTTTTCTATAATGATTGTTTTTGTTTCCATATCGACCACGTTGCCGCGGGCATCCAGATATTGGAAAGCGATTTCATGCTTACCCGGTGCAAGATTTATCCTTCCCGCATAAGCTCTTCCGGGCATCGTTCTCCAGCAGCGGAGGTCGGCGTTTTCGGTTACATCGGTTAAGGCGTCTACCGCAAACTTAAGCAACCCCGCCATTAATTTGTTTTCTTCTTTATCTTTAGCGTCCTTTCCATTTTCTTCATCCTCGTTGTTTTCTTTTTCGTATTTTTTATCTATGCTTTCTTTTATTTTAGAATCTACAACAGTTTTGATTAAAGTTCTTAAAGCCGCCCTGAGATATACGATAGGTTTTTTTACTTTAAAGGTTTCTTCGGCTATCGACCCAAAGTCTTCCAGGGGGTACATTTCTCCCAGAGGTCTGCCATTCGCGTAGATTATTACATGCCTAATTTTCGATTTTCTTCTCGCTATTTCCGGCACGGCGAATTTTAAATGTAATTCATCATCGCCCCTATACTTAAAAGAATGGATTTCACGGTTTTTTTTATCCGGAACCATAATTCTTGCCATATTCAAATCCGGATCATAGTCGAGGAGAAGAGTGGATTGGAGCTTGACAGGACTTTTGCCCGTGAAACACAGCGTGTAGACCGGAGTATTGTTTTCTCCCGACGGGGATATTATTTTTTCCGAAAAATCTTCCAGCCTGCCGGAAGAAGCTTCTATGATTTTTTTTCTGTCTATTTCAACGTCATCCCATTCCCCCATGTTTTTATATCCCAGCATGGAGAGGAAGATGCCCGTAATCGAGTATCTTAAGTTTGTTTTTCCGGGAGTAAAACGGAAATCGGTTTTGTTTTCCCTGAGTTTTTCACTTTCGCTTAATTGCTCGGCCATGTTGGAATATTTGTCTTCTAATTTACTCAATTTCAGGTTTATTCTTCTAACTTCTACCATCGCGTCTTCGTAATTTTGTAAGTGCAAATAATTCAGGGTTTTTATTATATTGGTAAAGATATCTTCGTAGTCTTCTCCCGCGTAATCGAGTGCGTTGTCGTTAAGTAAAAAAGAGACCATCATCTTTGAGATGGATTTGGTGAAATTCTCCTCGATGGCAATTTCCGCTTTATCCAGAAATTCGTTGCTTGCCCTGTAATTTCCCGCGAAATGCAGGGCGATACCCATATCCAGATAATAAAGGACTCTGTCTTTACCTTCGTACTTACCTTCGTTTTTAGCCTTCTCTATCTTTTCGGCTGCTTGAATGTAATAACGGGTAGAAAAATCTTCTTCGATGCCTTTATAATGTTTTACCTGAGTTTGCAGGTAAGCGCAGCCGCCTATAATAAGAAAGAAGGCTGAAAGGAACGCGAAAAAACGCTTATGCAGCATTCATTACCATTTATATCCGCTTTGTTCTATGAATTTCTTTATTTTTTTGTTTCCGATCCAGACTTTTAGATTCTTTTCGACATCGATTAATTCCAGATCTACCGAATAAAGTACGGCTTTCTTCCCTTCAAACCAGTCTTCCACCGATTTTACCGAACCGATAAGAAAGTAATCGGCGCCTACTTCCTGTGCTAGTTTTTTAGCTGTTTCCATAGAAGCATACATCTGCTGATCCATTCTTTCTTCTCTGATTTCTTCTCTCTCTTCTTTTGACGCGACAAAATCCACTTTACCCGAGTTGATCAATTCTCTTTCTATATCCTTTATGAAAACGTTTACATTTATATGTTCCGTACTTTCGTTTCTGATCGAGCCCACGATAACTACCGGCTTCTCGAATTTATCCTGTTCGAAATCGATAAGCCACGGACGGGACAACATATCGGAAATCATGCTTTCCGCGACCAGCCTGGAGTCGGTATCGTTCCATCTGCCGGATAAATCCGTCACTTCATGGGTGTCGATTCTTTTAACGGTTCTGCCGCCTCCGCAGCCTAAAATGAGTAAAAGGCAAAAAACAAAAATAGATAAAAAGAATTTACGCATAAACATCCTCCTTTTTGGGTATTATAATATATTTAATTTTGTATGTCAAGGAACAAAACGCTCCATGCTTTCATTATTTGCTTTATTTGATAATTCAAAATTCGTAAATAGCATTTTCTAAGTTTTATTTTCAATTCAAAATTAAACATTCAAAATTTGCAATTACTTACTAAATATAAGACCTGTTGCAATGCTCGGCGGTTCCGTTTGAACAATATATTAATGTGGAGTATCGGTTAGAAAAATGGCTCTCGGCTTACAGCTCACTGCTGACGGCAATGAAAAGTTGGTGTGTAAATGCGTAGAAGCGTTAAACACCCCTCCCACCTGAATATTTGATTTTTTAACTCTCTAACCCTCTAACGCTCCAACCCTCTAACCTTTTTGTGTTCTCTGTGTCTTAGTGGTTCAATAAAATTCTTCTTCAAAAAAAGTAAGTTCTATCTCAATAATATAAATTTATCCGATTTTGTAACTTCTTTCCCGTTTGCTTTCATTTTGATGAAATATACTCCTGTGGATATATCAGATATGTTTATTAGTCTTGAATAGACTCCGGGCTTTTCCTCTTTTGAAATAAACTTTATTAGTTTTCCTGCTATATCATATATGCCGAAATCGAGCTCTGATTCAGCGGGGACCGAGTATTTGAGTTCTATCTTTTTATCGGCTGTTATTCTTTTTACGCTCATCGAATAATCTTTCGGTATTTTTAAATCGGGAATCCCAGTAGCCGGAAGGATCTTAAATACCGAATCGCTTATATCTGTTGGAGCTCCATCCTCGTCTGAAATCATAATCAAGCAACTGTCTGAAACTGTGTTGGGAACAGTCCAGGAATAAGAGTCAGTATCCGTATTCGGCACAGTCACTATTTCGTTCCAAAGTAAACCGTTATTTATCGAATACTCGATTTTGACGTTTCCGCTCATAAGATAAGTATTCCAGGCTGTCCAGGTTATATTGTGAATATCTTCCGCTTTCCACTCTTCTCCTCCGTTAGGAGATGTTACTTTTATATAACTTGTCGGATGCCAGGGAGTAGATAGAATTGCGGTTCCGAAGTAACTGGGTGCCTGCCAGGCTCTGTCGTCGTGATTCCACCATTTTATCTGGTTTTCACGAATACCTTCCACTTCCGCGTCATTGACCTGTACTTCCCATCCGATTTCTTTGTCTGCCTCTAAGACAACATTAAAAGAATCTGCCAGGGAGGTAACGGGGATCAATAATTCTAAAGCATAACCGTCAGTGGTTTCTGCCCATACAACTTCTTCGTCAACTATTCCATATCTTGTTTCGTAATCATAATCATAAATCCATCTGAATTGAACGTCATTATCATCGTATGAAACACCTTTGCTGTTATCTCCGTCCAGGAAAATTTCCCAGCTGTCGCTTACGTGCTGATCGGCAGTAGGATCGGCTTTAACCATTACTGAATCATCGACCACTTCTCCGTAAAAATAGAGACCGTCTTCATTCCAGGCTACATAATAGTAGGCAGATAGATCGGCGTAGCCGCCGTCCGCGAAGTTGGGAGTATTGTTTGAACTGGCAACCGGCATAGTGATTTTGGGAACAGCGCCCGGAGTCCACTCGGCATCCAGCGATCCATCGATAACTGGAGCCATCGTGACTTCCGGTATCTGTAGAATGTTGCTGCTGCCGGGAACGGCAAGCTTGGCTGTTCCGAAGTAACTCGGTGCCTGCTGGGCTCTGTCGTCGTCGCTCCACCATTTTACCTGGTTTTGACGCGTGCCTTCCTCCGATTCTCTATCATTTACCTGTACTTCCCATCCGACCCAATCGTTTTCTTCCAAGATAACACCGAAAGAATCCGCCAGAGAGGCAGCGGGGATCGATAATTCTATAGCATAACCGTCTTCGGTTTCCGCCCATACAACTTCTTCACCCACGATTCCGTATTTTGTTTCGTAATCATAATCATAAATCCATCTGAACTGAACGTCGTTATCATCGTATGAAACACCTTTGCTGTTATCTCCGTCCAGGAAGATTTCCCAGCTGTCGCTTACGTGCTGATCGGCAGTAGGATCGGCTTTAACCATTACTGAATCATCGACCACTTCTCCGTAAAAATAGAGACCGTCTTCATTCCACGCTGCTATATACCATGCCGACAAATCCCTGGCTCCGCCAGAGGGTACAGCAGGGTCATAATTGGTCCCATATTTCCTCATTCCAATACGCGCGAAATCCCATTCCGCGTCAAGTGATCCGTCGACAACGGGCGCCGAATCTACGTAGGGGATTATAAGTACATCATTGATGATGCTGCTCTGGTTATTCGCAGACAGCACAACACTAAAACAAATAAGCAACAATGCCACTTTTGCTAAAATTGGGAATATTTTCATACTTCAACCTCCTTATTGTATTTGGATATTATAATTATAATGAATTTGGTTTTGTATGTCAAGGAACAATGTTGGTGCGTAAATGCGTAGATGCGTTAGAGCGTTGGAAACAGGTCTTAGGTCCTGGGTTTTAGGTATTAGAAAAAACAACAAAGAAATTCCTGTGTTCTCCGTGTGAGATTGTTTAATGTTGGGGATGAACCCCAACGCTACTATTGGTTTTGAGATTGTTTCGCTAGAGCATAGCAGGAAGGGGAACTCGCAATGTCAAATCTTTCGAGTGTTTTTGTGGCAAAAAACTACAATTACTACATGTTCTATATGTGAGTATTAGGATTTCGGATTTGGGGGTTGGGATTTAGTTAAAAAAATTCTATGTGTGATATAATGTTTTTGGAGGGGATGGATTGAGTTTTAAGCGACAAAAAATCATGTGAAAATCTGTGTGAATCTGTCTGCCCTGTAGGGAGGAACAACCGTTCAGGGTGCAATCTGCGGCAGTTAGATAGATTCTCCTAATCTAAGTTAAATGGTTCAATTGTTGAATAGTCAAACAGTTAAAACAACTACATTTTCTACATGTTCTACATGTGAATATTCTGGGTGGGGTGGTTAGCCGAAAGCCGTTTCTGACCCGAGACCTAAAACGGTGGTTGTTTTTTGTATGGGTTCCCATATAATTCCCTTATGGATAATAAGACCATAGAAAAAGTTTTAAAAATTCTTGAGAAAAAATACAAAGAATGGGAAGTCCCGATTGTAACTGAAATAGCGAATAAGACGAAAGATCCCTTCAGAGTTCTTGTCTCTACCGTGCTTAGTTCCAGGACAAAAGACGCGGTTACCAGAGAGGCTTCACGGAGATTGTTTGATAAAGCATCGACTCCCCGTGCGCTGGTAAAATTATCTCCCGGGAAAATAGAAAAATTAATTTATCCGGTAGGATTTTTTCACACAAAGGCAAAAAGGCTTCCCGAGCTTGCCCGCATTTTGATCGATAAATATGAGGGGAGGG
>CAZVXD010000089.1:0-7422 GCA_964631335.1 uncultured bacterium | reverse complement strand
AGGAAAGGGTAAAGGAGAATCTCGAAGTTTTTACAAAAGCGGCTAAAAAGAGGGAGGATCCTCTCGATCATGTTCTTCTTTTTGGTCCACCGGGACTCGGTAAGACAACACTCGCTCATATAATTGCCAGAGAAATGGGAGTCGAAATTATTTCCGTAGCCGGTCCCATTCTTCAAAGACCGAGAGATCTGGCAGGTATTCTTACGAAGCTTCACAGATTTGACGTGTTATTTATAGATGAAATACATAGAGTGAATAAAGATGTGGAAGAATATTTGTATCAGGCTATGGAAGATTTTGCCATAAATATAATGATAGATTCCGGGCCTGCCGCCAGATCTATCGAAATCAATCTGCAGCCTTTTACTCTCGTGGGGGCGACTACCAGAACGGGCCTTCTATCGGCGCCCCTCCGTTCGAGATTCGGGTATATGCCCCGTTTAAATCATTATGAACCTGAGGATTTAAGTCAAATAATCGGGCGTTCTTCTACAATACTCGATATAAAAGTCAGTGATGACGCGTCTGACGAAATAGCGAAGAGAGCCAGAGGGACTCCCAGAATCGCGAATCGACTCCTTAGAAGAGTTAGGGATTTTGCCGAGGTTAAGGGTAAGGGGGAAATCGACCTGGAGATAACGAGGTACGCTCTCGAACAGCTCGAAGTGGATACCCGCGGGCTCGATGTTATGGATAAAGCTATACTAAAGAGCATAATAGAAAAATACAGCGGAGGTCCAGTGGGATTAAAAACTCTTGCTACCTCGGTGGGAGAGAAGGCTGAAACAATAGAAGAAGTCTTTGAACCTTATTTAATAGTAAGCGGTTTTTTAAAAAGAACTCCACAGGGGAGAGAAGCAACCGCCCTCGCTTATGAACATTTAAAAATTAAAACTCCCAGGGGTAAAGGGAAAACATTATTTTAAAGAATCCAGAAGTTAGAAGCCAGTGGCCAGAATCCCACCCCATAATTCCTTAATTAACTCGGATACACTCGGACTTTTTATAGTTTTTTACTAAAACCCAAGACCAAGGACCTAAAACCTGATCAATGCCTGAAATGTCTTGTTCCCGTAAATAAAAGAGCTATATCGTGTTCGTTCGCGGCTTCTATAACTTCATTGTCCCTCACCGAACCGCCCGGCTCGACTACGGCAGTTACGCCGGCCTCTTTTGCCTTATCGATTGAATCTCTGAAAGGGAAAAAAGCGTCCGATGCCAGAACGGAACCTTTTGTCTCATGTCCGTGTTTTTTTGCCTTGAGGATTGAAATTTCGACTGAATCGACCCTCGAAGGCTGTCCGGTACCGATTCCTATTGTTTGTAAATCCTTCGCCAGAACGATACCGTTGGATTTAACCCATTTGACAACCCTCCATGCGAAGTCGAGGTCTTCTAATTCTTCTTGAGTCGGTTCTCTTTTGCTGGCAACCTCCCAGGTATTAGAATTTTCCATTAAAGAGTCACTTTGTTGAATTAAAACTCCTCCCGTTATCGGATAACATTTCAAATAGTCTAAGTTAGAAAACAGTTCCGCTTTAGCTTCTAAAACACGCAGGTTTTTCTTTTCTTTAAGTTTGGAAAGAGCCTGCTCTTCGTACCCGGGAGCTATGATAACTTCAAAAAATGACTTGTTGATTTCTTTCGCGGTAGGAAGATCTATTTCCCTGTTAGTAGAGATGATTCCCCCGAAAGCGGAAAGAGGATCGCAGCTTTGAGCTTTTTTGAATGCGTCCAATATTCCATCTGCGACAGCTATACCGCAGGGAGCAGCGTGTTTGATAATAGATACGCAGGTTTTATCAAATTCTGATACCGAACCTATAGCCCCGTCGGTATCCATCCAGTTATTATATGACATAGGTTTTCCCCATAATTTTTCAGCGTCTACCAGACTTATTTTGCTATCCGTAAATCTATAAAGGGAACTCTTCTGATGAGGATTTTCTCCGTATCGTAGATCCATTGTCTTTTCGCAGTCGATAGATAGTAAATTGGGAAGTTCTTCTTTATCTTTTCCCAGCGATTTATCGTAATAGTCCGCTATCATTTTATTGTAAAAAGATAATTGGCGGAAAGCTTTTGCTGCCTGTCTTTTTCTGTAATCGAGCGGAATAGAGCCTTTATTTTCTTTGATTTTTTCTATAAAAACCTTATAATCCGAAGGGTCGGATAAGACAAGACAACTTTTGTAATTTTTGGCGCCCGCCCTGATAAGAGAAGCTCCTCCGATATCTATTAATTCTATCATTTCATCGTCGGAAAGATTTCTGTCGAGCCCTGATTTAAAAGGGTATAGGTTTACAATTACGAGATCGATCGGTTCGAGATTCAATTCTTGCAGTTGTTCGAGATGTCCCTTTTTTTCCTTATTTACGAGAATAGACGCGAAAATTTCGGGCTGCAATGTTTTTACGCGCCCGTCGAGCAATTCCGGACTGGTGGCGATATCTTCGACCTTTGTTGCTTTAATCCCCTCTTCCGCTAACTTTGCGTGTGTTCCCGAAGTCGATATTATATTTATTCCTTTTTTATCCAATTCACGCGCTAGATCGATTATCCCCTTTTTGTCATAAACGGATATTAGCGCGTTTTTAATCTTTACCTCTTTCATTGCAGTATCCTTTTGACTTCTTCCAATTTCCCTATCAGGTCGAGCTCTTCGGTTTTTCCTCTAAGTTGTTCATTCGCGCCTTCTATGGATAATTTCTTTTCACGCAGCAGATATTTTATCTTTTTTAATAATTTGATATCATCTTCGGAATATAATCTTTTTCCTCCGCTGCTTCTTCTCGGTCTTAATTCTTTAAATTCTCCTTCCCAGAATCTTAAAGTCGATTCACTTTCATCCAGAAGGTCGGAGACTTCTTTTATTACATAAAACATTTTTTTCATTTTTTTCTCTCCTTTTTAAGTTCTCTTTTCATTAAATCCTTAATCGAGTCTAAAGGATTTTTGTCTTCATATAATATATAGTAGATTTCTTTTGCCACAGGCAACTTTACCTTATATTTTTTTGAAAGTTTTAATATCGATTTTGCGGTTGTAATTCCCTCCATGACTTCTACGGTTTCCGAAACAATATCTTTCAAATTTTTTCCTCTGCCCAGTTTTTCTCCCAGAGTTCTGTTCCTTGAATAAGCGGAAAACGATGTAACTATGAGGTCTCCAAAGCCTGAAAGACCCGCGAAAGTTTTTTCATGCCCACCCATTTTTTCTCCCAGAAGGGAAAGTTCCGCCATCGATCTTGTTATAAGCGCGGCTTTCGCGTTCATTCCGAGTTTCATACCGTCGCATATTCCAGCCGCTATTGCGTAAATATTTTTGAAAGCTCCGCCGAGTTCCACTCCCACAATGTCTGAAGAAGTATAAACTCTCATTACGTCGCCGGAGAGCATTTTCTGGATAATTTCCGCTTTTTTAGTATTTATGGAAGCGGCGACCAGGGAAGTAGGAACTTTTTTTATTACTTCTCTTGCTATAGAAGGACCAGAAACAGCAACAGTTTGTCCGCTGTGAACGGGTATTTCTTCTTCTATTATTTCGGACATTCTTTGTAAAGTGTCGGGATCTAAGCCTTTCGTGAAACTTACGATGGTTTTTTCTTCGTTAATATAATCCGCGAATACTTTTGCTATATGCCGTAATACATGACTGGGAAGAACAAAGAAAACATAGTCCGATTTTTCTGCAAGCTTTTCCGGGTTCGAAGTGATATTAATATTATCGGGTATTTTATAGCCCGGAAGAAATTCCTTGTTTTCTCCGAATTTTAATAGATTTTCGATTCTTTCTTCGATTGGTTCATAAAGTATAACATTTATACTTCTGAAATTGAGATATATAGCGAGAGTGGTCCCCCAGTTTCCCGCGCCTATAATTCCTACATTCGATTTCATGATTTCCCAGGAAATTAATTATTATCCAAAAGAAGTCAAGGGAAGATATTTTTGCCAGCTTGAAATTATTATCACGCAAAAACGCAGGGAAGACAATAGGTTGAATCGTTTAGCGTTTGAATGGTGGCTTGGACTTTGAGATTTGGTTTTGACTTTGGACCGAGGGCATTGGACTTTGGACTACTTAATTTTCTTTATTTCTTAATGGCTATTTAATAAATCAAATTAAGAATCCAGCCTATGAAAAGAGCGGATGAAAACATTATGGCGATAGATTTGAGAGTATCCCAGAATCCCAATTCTTTAAACAGCACGACGAAAGTAGCCACACATGGGAAGTACATAGTAAGAACAACCGAAGCAGTAATTAATTGTCCCATGGATAAGCCTAAAGGCGCAAGCATTCCTATCGCGACATCTTTACGCAAAAATCCTATTAAAAGTGCGGCTATGGCTTCTGCCGGGATACCGAGTATTTTGGTTAATAAGCCTCCGAAAATCCTGGATATAAAATTTATAAAACCGAATATATAGAATAAATCTACGATCAATACACCTATCAAAACAAAAGGAAGAGCTTCTTTGAGAAACCATCCAACTCTCAGCCAGACTTTTTTTATAAGAACTTTGAAATAAGGTATTCTGTAGGGAGGAATTTCGGTAAATATCTCCGGGCTTTCTCCGGAAACGAATCTTGACATTATTTTCCCCACCAGAAGCCAGACCAAGAACAATGTGACAAAAACCGGAGCGATTCCCTTGAAACCATATTGACCTAAAAGACCGAATATCATGGCTGTTTGAGCCATACAGGGAATTGAAATCGACATCACTGTAGCGGCTATAAGCCTTTCCCTTCTTGTTTCCATGATTCTGGTCGCCAGAACACCCGGTACGTTGCATCCGAAAGCCAGGAACATGGGTACTATTCCCATTCCGTGAATGCCAATCTGGTGCATGAGGCGGTCTACAAGCACTGCGAGTCTGGGTAGATATCCGGTATCCTCGAGGATGGAGAGAATAAAGTAGAAACTGATAATGTATGGCAAAACAGCAGCTAAAGGGATAAATAAACCGGTGCTTAGAAGTCCGAAAGATTGGTAAAAATCAATTTTTCCTGAGATTAATTCTCCGATAAAAATTTTGTGTAGTAAAGTTTCGCTGCCCAGAAAAGTCGATATTTTCAACAGGACGGGCATCCATAAATTTTGAAAAAGCGGTTCGAAAATGAATCTGATTAAGCCTTCGCCTATGAGGCGTATAATTACAAATGATAAGAATAAAACAAAACCAGAAAAAATTATCCCCAGAATAGGATGAGTCGAAATTTCTTCCAGGACTTGAGGAAATGTGTGATGGTGGTGTTCCAGGTTCTGGGTTTTATTAATAATTTTACCTATTAGATTCCATAAATCTTTTCCCTTCAGTTTTAAGGTAGAAGGCTTTGCTTTTATAATCTTTTGTCTCAATTCCTGTATGCCGTATCCGGTGATGGCGACGGAAGGCACGACGTGAATTCTCAGAAGTTTACTTAATTTTTCAGTGTCTATATTTATGCCTTTGTGTTTTGTTTCATCCCAGAAATTTAAAAGGGCTAAAACCGGAAAATTAGTGGATAACAATTGGAGAGTAAGATTTAAATTTCTTTCGAGATTTGTGGAGTCTATGACATTTACGATCACTGTTTCTTTCGGGTCGCTTTCATTCAGTATTTTTTTTGCCACTTCTTCCGCGGGAGAATCCGGATGCAGAGAGTAAGTACCCGGAACATCGATGACTTCGATGTCATTGTTTTCTATTTTCATTTTACCTCTTAAATATTCGACGGTTGTTCCAGGATAATTGGAAGCTATCACTTTCACTCCGGTAAGCCTGGTAAATATAGCGCTTTTCCCCACATTAGGATTACCGAACAGTAAAAGTCTTTTCACTCTTTTACCTCTTCCACAAGTATAGTGTTTGCCATTATTCGACCGATAGCAATTTCACAGTTGCCGACCTTTATGATTACGGGGCCGAAAAAAGGGTGCATGGTTATTTTTTTTATTATTACCCCTTCTCTTATACCCATGTTAGAAAATCTTCTGCACCAATTTCTTCTACCGCCGCCGCGTCTTCTTCCCCTTCCTCTTATGGGAATATTAACCATGCCTTGTCCGGTACTCCTCACAGATTTTACCATAAGCGGTACATTTTCCTTTGCCTCAAGAAGAGATATCATAATTTTCTAAAGCCTCTCTGGATTTAAGATAAGATTTCATTTTGTCGCATGTTTCTTCCGAAACTACGTGTTCGATGCCGCAGGCATCTTTGTCCGCGATATTTGCGTCAACGTTTAAAACATCAATCAAAAAACTTCGTATTAATTTGTGTTTTCTGCAAATGGCTTCTCCTATTTTATTGCCTCTTTCGGTTAATTCTATATAACCATATTTTTTGTGTTTTATTAATCCCGATTTGCGTAAAGCATTTAAAGCGTAATTTACACTTGCAAGCGAAACAGACATGTGAGAAGCGATATCTGTTACCCTGGCGACTTTTTCCTCCTCGCAAATCTCACAAATAGCTTCCAAATAATCTTCCCTGCTTTTACTTAACTCCATCTTTTCCTCCATTGTTAGATATATCTAACAATATAAGATGCATATATCTTTTGTCAAGCCCAGTAGATAAATGAAATATTAAAAATTAAAATGCAAAATTAATAAAAACTCACAGAGCCCACCTCTCTCAACCCCTGTTTTTTTAACCACAGAGAGCGCAGAGTTTTTATCTGTTTTTTTCTCTTTGTTCTCAGTTTTTTTCTTTTTTTACACAATTGTTTCTCTGTGTCCTCTGTGGTAAGTGTTTTTCTTTTTGAATTTATAATTTGTAATTTTAAATTTTGATATTTGATTTTTAAATTTAGCGGCTTTGCCGCGCCGGGGTTTGACTATTAGTAAAAACGGGTTATATTAGGTGTGGTGAATATAAATCAAAAGGGAGGTTTTTTTGATTAGAAAAAAAGTTTTTTTTGTATTTATTCTTTTATTTATTATGGGTTGTGGAGACGGAAAAGGACATTTAAGAATATGGCTAATAGATGCACCTCAACCGCAGGATGTCGAACACATATATTTAGCGGTATTAGGGGTTGGAATAAGAGATGAAGCGGGTGAATTCTTAATTGTTAACCAGGACATTCACCAGATTGACGTCTTGAATCTTATCGGCGGACGTGGAGCATCGCTCACATACAATTATAGCACCGGAAGTTATTTTGCTGATATAGAACCCGGAAATTATAGCAGTGTATTGTTATTATTAGCTCAGATAAATTGGGTCGTGAGAGACAGTATACAAGATTCGCTGTTAATTCCTATGCCACAAGACTCATCATTTGTATATGAGCTTGATGAGGACTTCACTATATTACCTGGAGGCTCCAACACAATTGTCGTCGATTTTGACGCCACAAAATCGATAAACTGGGAAACCAGTCCTTATGAATTAAATCCCCGATTTAGAATATTTGAAAGTTCGG
>CAZVXD010000088.1:0-7472 GCA_964631335.1 uncultured bacterium | reverse complement strand
AGAAAGAGGAAAAGAAATAGCAAAAGAATACTCGTGTGATTTCTTTTTGAATTACGAAGAACTTCTCAAAAAAACCGACTGTATTTTTATAGCGACTCCCACCTATACTCATAGAAATATCGCAATCGAAGCCATTAAATTAAAAAATAACATTTTTATCGAAAAACCGATTTCACTGGATATCGATGAGGCTGAAGAAATTATAAAAAACGCGAAAAAATCGAACCTTTTTTTACAGATCGGGCATATAGAAAGATTCAATCCTGCCATACTCGCCGCGAAAAAGTTTATCGAAAAACCTCTTTTCATCGAAGCTCATCGCCTTTCTCCGTTTTTCGGCAGGGGGACAGATGTCTCGGTAGTTCTGGATTTGATGGTGCACGACCTGGACATAATACTAAACACGGTTAAATCCGGGATAAAAAACATATCCGCCGTAGGCGTACCGGTATTGACCGATAATACAGATATAGCAAACGCCCGAATAGAATTCGAAAACGGTTCCTTAGCAAATGTTACCGCTTCCAGAATCTCACAGGAAAAAGTCCGGAAAATTCGATTCTGGCAAAAAGACTCTTATGTTTCGGTCGATTCCCTTAACAAAAAAGTAAATATCTTTCGCAAAGAAATAAAAAAAGGTAAACCGGAAATAAAGGAAGAAAAAGTTCAAGTATCGTCAGAAGAGCCTTTGTTTTTACAAAATAAAGCTTTTCTCGACGCCTGTTCGGGTAAACAGACACTCCTGTTTAAACCCGAAGAAGCCAGAAACGCTCTGGCTCTGGCTCAAAACATATCGGAAGAAATAAAAAAACACACGGAAAGAGTCAACTTAAAAAAATCTCCGAAAAAATAGACGATGAAAATTTTGTTTATAACCGGGGAAGCATCCGGAGACCTTCACGCTTCTAACCTGATCGGCTCTTTTAAAAAAATTAATCCCGATATCAAATTCTACGGAATAGGCGGAAAAAAAATGGAAGAGTCAGGAGTGAAAATAATTTATCCCTGCGAGAAAATCAGTGTCGTAGGATTTAGCGAAGTCGTATCTAAAATATCGAACCTGCGCGAAGCAAGAAAACAAATATTTTCCCTAACGAAAAAAAACAAAATCGATCTCGCGGTCACAGTCGATTCCCCGGGATTCAACATTCCCATAGCCCGCTTACTTGTAAAAAAAGGTATACCTGTGTTCTATCTCATTCCGCCGCAGGTATGGGCATGGGGCAAATGGAGAATCAAAAGCTTATCTAAATATTTTAAAGGTTTATTTGTAATATATCCTTTTGAAAAAAAATTTTTTGACAGAGAAGGAATAAAGTCTTTTTTTCTCGGTAATACCCTGATAGAAATCGTTAAACCGGAAAAAAAATTTAAAACAAACGATATCCCTTCCGGAAATCCGCTAGTAGCTATCCTGCCGGGGTCGAGAACGGCAGAAATCAAAAGACTGCTTACACCTTCTTTAAAAGCTTTTAAAATTTTTAAGGAAAAACACCCTTCAAGCAGAGCAGTGATAGCATTACGCGAGAAAAAAGACCTTTCTCTGATTCCAGGAAACGGGATAAAATTGTTAAATGATGCTAAAATTTTTTACGGAAGAACATACGATATTTTAAAAGCCGCCGACCTGGCAATCGTATCTTCGGGAACAGCCACGGCCGAAGCAGGAATATTACAAACCCCTATGGTCATAGTATATAAATTATCGTACATTTCCTGGATTATTTCAAAGATTTTAGTCAGGGTTAAACAATTCGGTCTGGTTAATATAATCTTATCAGAAGAAATAGCGCCGGAACTAATACAAAAAGAAGTAAACCCCGGAAGAATCGCGAATGAGCTGGGGAAAATCTACGACAACAGAGAAAAAATTGCAGATCGATTGAAACAATTCAAACAATTGTTAGGTACAAAAGGAGCTTATGATAGGATCGCCGATAAAATCCTTTCTATCGTTCATTGAACCCTTTCTGATAGCCCTGATAATTCGCGTTTTGGGATTAACCTGGAGAATAAAATTTAATGGGACTAAACGCTTAAAACCTTACAATTTTAAAGTTCTGTATGTATTCTGGCATGAATACTGCATTCCCGCGGTATATTCCAATATGGGCTCGGCAGTAGGGGTTCTGGTAAGCTCCAGCAGAGACGGTCGATTATCCGGAAGAGTGCTAAAAATCCTGGGATATAAGCCTTTCAGACTCGAATCCGGGGAGAAAGGAATAAAAGCGTTAATAAATTTGATAAATTACGGAAAAAAAGGTAATCATATTGCTGTTACCCCCGACGGACCGGCGGGACCGAGAAGAAAAGTTAAAAAAGGCGTGTTACATATAGCCAAGAGAACAGGGCTGCCTATCTTCGCGGTATCCATTAGGGCTCATCCTGTTATCCGTTTTTCTTCATGGGATAAACTCATGCTACCTCTGCCCTTCGCGAAAATTGAAATTTCAATGAAAGGTCCTATAAAAAATCCAGGCATTGAAACTTTAGAAGGACATCTTTCATAAAACAATTATATCTTCGAAAATTTATTTAGGGTACCATTTAGTTTTTGTTTTATCCGTACCCTCCGTGGGTAATTTCTTTTCGTGTATTTTTTAAACTCATATTTTAATTGGGTAGTTGGTTTTAGTGTATTTAGTGTGTTTCGTGGTTAAATAAAGGTTTTATCTTTGTGTCCTTTGCAAACTTTTTGGGTCATCTTATATATCAGAGGTTTTACCGGAATCACCAAATTGAATATCATAGAGTTTTTTATACAGCCCGCCTCTGCTTAACAACGTCTCATGCGTACCCTTCTCTACAATTCTGCCTTCGCTTATAACAATAATCAAATCCGCGTTTATTACCGTCGAAAGTCTATGGGCGATTATTAAAGAAGTTCTACCGTAAAGCAGCTCAGCCATGGCATCCCTGAGTAATTTTTCCGCCTCGGCGTCCAGAGAAGAGGTTGCTTCATCCAGGATCAAAATGGGAGAATCCTTGAGTAAAGCCCTGGCTACGGCGATTCTCTGTTTTTCTCCTCCGGAAATCCTGCCCCCCTTTTCCCCTATTACAGTATCCAAACCCTCGGGCATCTTCTCGATTAAATATTCCAAACGGCTCTTCTTCAAGACTTCTAACATCTTTTCGTCTGAAACATCCTTTTTCCCGTACTTAAGATTATCTCTTATAGAATCGTTAAAAAGTATCGCATCCTGAGGTACCATACCTATATTATCGCGGAGACTGGAAAGGGTATATACCCTTATATCCTTTCCGTCGATTTCCACTCTGCCTTCCTGCGGATCAAAAAAACGAGGAATCAACTGGACCAGTGTTGTTTTCCCCGCGCCTGAAGGCCCTACTATAGCAGCGGTTTCTCCTTTTCTTATTTCTAAATCTATATTTTTCAAGGCGTAATGTTCATCTTCATAAGAAAAGGAGACTTTTGAAAATCTTATGTAAGATTTAAAAGAATCGAGGACAAATTTCCCCGAATCGTCTATCGTATCTCTGGCTTTGATAATCTCAAGCGCGCTCTCCATAGACGCCAGACCGTGCTGAAGATCGCCGAAAGCTAAATTTATCTGCCTGAGGGGATACTGGAGAAGAACCGCGCATCCGAGGAAAATAAGAAATTTATCGGGAGTAATGAAACCTTTAAAAATAAAAAAACCTCCGAGAATCATTATACTTCCAGCCAGAATTGCTCCTAAGAATTCACCCGATACTGGTAAAAGCCCTTTTAAAAGATTACTTTTTACATAACTTTTTCTGTATCCGTCGGATTCTTTCTTAAATTTCTCGATTTCGTGTTTTTCCATACCGAATAATTTTACTACGCTTATACCGTAAAGCATCTCGGAAACCAGAATGTTTAAAAAAGCCCTGTGCTTCCGTAGGTTCGTGAATCTTCCCCGCACCTTTTTCCCTATAAAATGTACAACAAAAAGGAAAAAAGGTGTAAGAACAAGAGATATCAAAAACAATCTCCATGAAGCCCATAAAGCTAAACTCACATACACCAGCACTATAAAAAGGTTCTGCCCCAGGTCCATAATGCCTCTTTTTAAAGCAAATTGAATTTTTTCCGTATCGTTTGTTATTTTCGAAAGCAAATTACCCGTTTCTGTTTTAGAATGAAATTTAAAGGAAAGTTCGGTGAGTCTTGAAAACATGTCGACTCGTATATCGGCAATTGTTTTCTGTTCCACCGAATCGGAAAGAAAATACAAAAGAAGCGTAAACGGAGCTTTAACACCGTAAATAAGAACGAGCGCCACAGCCAATCTTACAAGAGAACTCATTCTATTGCCTTCTGTAATCCAGTCTATCAACCATCGCAAAATACCCGGCCCCGCACTCGCGTTCTCCTCGCCGAATATGGCTGAAACAATGGGAGTAATCATACCGATTGTGAATCCACTCAAAACGGCAACAATTATCATGGTAACGGTAAGAAACCCGAGCAAAAACTTGTATCTAAAAAGGTATTTTTTCAGTTCATTCAACATATTCACATTTTACCATAATATAGGAGTAAATCAAGAGACATACACCTCTCCCCATTTTTTTACCACAGAAAACGCAGAGAAAACAACTAAAATTTTGTTTTTTTTAACCCAACACCCAAACCCATTATTCACATGTAGAACATTTAGAAATTGTAGTTGTTTTCTTCCAAAAAAGCCAATAATGCAATTTTTAATATTTAAGCGTAACTTGCAAGTTGCAAATTAGAACTCGGTGCTCTACACTATTTTTTAGGCTCTAACTCTTCTACGCATTTACGCACCAACCACGACCGAACTTGACACTCAACCGGTTTAACTTATATTGGCTATAGTTATATAAAAAGGAGGATTAATCAATGATTAAAGTACGGTTGAATATTTTTCTAATTATAATTTTCAGCTTTTCTTTAATTCCGACAACTTCATTCGCTTTAGCCACAGAAGAATCTCTGATTGAAACCTGGGAGAAGTTTCAAAAGAACGATCCCAAAACAATCACTTTCGAAAAGCTCGATAAGAATCTATATCATTTTAAAACCGAACGGTTTCCCTTCGATGGTGAATTGAAAATTCTGAATGTTACCGTGGATGAACAGAGTTCGGGTTTCGAGGACGGATTCGTTCTGGGTGTGGTGGAAGTGGAACTTGTGAATCTACCAAAAGATTTTATGGAAAAATATTCTTACAGTTATTCCGCCTGGGTTCAGGATAATATACTGTATTACGACAAACAGGAAGAGAAATGGCTATCGGACGAAGGATATTACGGCAAAATGAAAGAAAAACTCCCCACCAGTTATTTCATGGACATACTAAATTATCTTCCCTTCTTATTTTTACTTCTGATTATCGCTATTTTCCTAATAGCTTTTAACGTACAGCGAAAAAATAAAAAGTACCTGGATCACGCTTACGACCTGACCGAAAAACAAATGAAATTCATGGAAGAAGCCTACAAACTGGAGAAAAAAAGCAACAAATTGCTTGCCGAGATACTAAAAGAATTAAAGAAAGGCAAGAAGAAGAAAAAATAAAAAAGGAGTTAAAAGTCAGAATCACTCCCCACATCACGCATTATGCACATATAGAATATGCAGAAACTGTATTTTTTGTTAATGCTTACAAATTAATACTTTCTTCTAACTATTATTATTTCTTTATTTTTAACTTAAATTGTGTGAATGAGTGTGCCGGGAAAGAATATAAAAAGTTATTTCCCGCGACTTCCATTTCTTTAGTCTCGGGTATATATTTTTGTCTTTTATCATAGGTAAACGGGGTATGAATGTCTTTCCTGTTCACCTCGCTTATCGTCGCTTTTCCGGTAAATGTCCCTGGGTTATTTATAATTTCGGCGAGGATGGATTTATCTTTATGTCGGTTTACCACATTTATAAAAAGCGTATTTGTTTCCTTAGAATACACGGATGTAACATCGAGATAAGGTATATCTTTATAATCTCCCGCGTCAAACCTTTCACAATCTACGTACACATCTACGGAAGCTCCCAGACAATTATTCGAAAATAATTTGAACGTATGGAAAAGGGGCGTTTTAAATGTTCCTTTGTCCTTATCATTTGCTAAAAGCCCGGTAAGAAGAGTGTAGTTTGCCATTTTAACAACATCGGCATGACGTATAAAAGAGTTGAAAAACTGAGCTACCGCCAGAACCGATAAAATATCCCTTCCGAAAGGAGCCCACTCGTCAAATGATATATATATTGGTTTTTCGAGTTTATATTTAGTTTTAACAATTTCGATCTGCGCGGCGGTTGTATTAATTTTTTCTTCGATATCCATAGCCCAATGTCCCATATACGAATCGTAATCATCTGTATATTCCCAGTAACGGTGTATGGAAATGTAATCGATAACGTCTCTTAATTCGGTTAATATGTTTCGATTCCAATCTATCCATTTACCTGAAGGTTCGTAGTATGATGAGCCGCACGCTATAAACTTTATTGTCTTATCCGTTTGCCACATCGCCTTGGCAGTTTCTTTTGCTAATTTACAATAATCTTCGGCATTTTTATATCCGATTATCCAGGGTTCACCGTCGACTTCATTCCCCAGGCACCAGTATTTTATATTATATGGTTTCTCGTTTCCGTATTTGGCGCGTAAATCTGAATAGTAAGTTCCCTTTTCCAGGTTGCAGTATTCAACCCAGTATCGTGCGTCGTTTATGTTACCGGTTCCGAGATTAACACACACGACATTTTGAGTTCCCATAGATTTATTTAATTTAACCCATTCGTCTGTACCTACATAATTATTGTCGATCGCCCCCCATGCCAGGTCTTTACGGACCGGTCGTTCTTCTTTCGGTCCGATACCGTCCTGCCAGTTATATACCGCGGTGTAATTGCCTCCCGGCCAGCGCATATTGGTTATTTTTAGTTCCTTTACAGCCTCGATATAATTAACTTTAAATCCGTTTTCATCGGCAAGAGGAGAGTTGGGGTCATACAAAACTCCATATAGAGTATTATGTACAGTCGCATCATCCATTCCCAATCTCTTCGGGTCGAATTGTATGGGTTCCATGAATACTCCGTAGATTTTAGGATCAATTTCGTCTATTCTCCTGTCACAATCGATTTTAATTCTCGCCGTTTTGGCAGACATAGAAAGGGCAAGCACGAATACAAAAATAAAGATTGTGATAAAGTTAACAGTTTTCTTAATCATGTTTTTAATTGTAGAGATTTTTGGTAAAATGTCAAGGATTTTTAATCGTCTGTTATTATCATAAATAAATGTCACATTGAGGAGGCGGAACATGACATTTATTTTAAAAAAAACATGTGACATATTACATAAAAATTAAATCAAAAGAGCAAAGACTGCTTTAAAACTATCTTAGTATGATGAGTTTCTTTGCGTCTAAGGATTTTCCTGCCTGGAGCCGGTAGAAATAGACCCCGGTAGGTAAGTCTTGCGAGTCAAAAATAACCGTGTGCTCAC
>CAZVXD010000087.1:0-7580 GCA_964631335.1 uncultured bacterium | reverse complement strand
TGGAACCGATTTAAGTTTAATTGGGTCATATCTATAAATCGGAGGAAAATATGCAAAAGTACAAAATGATTATGTTTTCAATTTTTATGAGTATGATGCTGGTCTTGCCGGCAAATCTAAAGGCTGAAAGAGGAATGCGCGATAGAGATATGAAGGGTGAGGCAGCAAAAATGGGAGGATGGCACCATAACCGGTTCTCTTCTTTGGATATCGATGAGGACGTTTTACTGAAAATGCGGGAAATGAGATTAAAAAACAAGGAAAAAATTATCGATTTGAAAAATCAGATTGAAAAGAAGGAATTGGAAATGGAAAAAGTTTTGATTGAAAAAAAGATCGATTTCAAGAAGCTTCTCTCCATTAATGATGAAATAGCTGATTTGAGACAGAAGATATCCAGGCAGAAATTAGAGCAAAAAATAGAAATGTATAAACTTATTCCCGATGACAAAAAAGAAGAAGTAAAAAGAATGTTTTTTCATAAGTTTTCAGGAAAAAGGCATAAAGGTTCCGGAAAATTTGATGGGATGGGAAGACCGGGATGTCCCGTAGGAAAATAAGCTACCCTTCTTGATTCCTGAGGGGTGAGGCTATATATTAGATAGTCTCGCCCCTTATTTTACTGTTTTGGGTAGATAAAAGTAAAGGTAGGAGAGATTTTTTTATGATAAAAAAGGAATTAAAGAGAGGGTGGAAAATAGGATTGTTTTTTTTGTTCGTTAATTTCTCTGTTATTGCGTTAGCTTCACCGGTTGACAGCGGAAATATAATAATAGAGGATACTCTTTCCGTAGATCGTTGTATTGAAATCGCTTTAAAGAATTCCCCTTTGATTGCCATCGCGGAAGGAAGAGTTAAAAAAAACGAACTGGATGTCAGTGACGCAAGAGCGGATTTGCTCCCCGAGGTCGAACTTTCAGGGGGGTATTATGTTGACAAGACGTACAACGAATTCGGATGGGATCAGCATTATTATGATCTTAATCTTTCCGCTTCCATTCAACCCTTTAACAGCGGAAGAACCTATCTTAATGTCGAAAGAATCCATAAGGGACTTATTTCGACAAGAGAAGGGTACCGGCTTACACGAATGAATCTTATTATGGAAGTGATAAGCAGATATTATAATTTACTTAACGCGTTTCAAATGTTGGACTTAAGAGAAAGAGCTCTCGAGCAAAAAAAATACCAGCTTGAATTCTCAAAAGCCCAATTCGAATTGGGAATGGTCCCCAGGGCTGATACGCTTAAAACCAGAGCGGATTTTGAAGCGGCCAGGGTAGATTTACATGAGGCTAACGGAGAACTTTTAATCAGGAGAGCGGAACTCAACGAAGCGATGGGGCTGGATCTGGATTCTTCCCTGATGATTGAAGATGTCGATTTGGAGGAATCGGAACTTCCTGGATTTGACAGCGTATTAAGTATGGCTTACAGAAAGAGACCCGACTTGAAACAGCAGGAAGCTATAGTTGCCGCCAGTGACTATAATATGAAAATAGCCTGGATTAACAGATTGCCCACTCTTACTCTGAACGGAGGATACAGCCTTAATGCGGAAAGGTTCGTTTTTGAGAATTTCCCTGTAAATGGATCCAATCTGGATGATAACTCGGATTGGAGTGTTGGGCTAACTTTGAGTTTTCCCATATTCGACGGAGGGGTAAAATCGAGGGCTATAAGGAAAGCAAATATAGACTTAAATAACGCCAGACTTGAGTATGAAGATTTAAAAAGACAGGTCAGGCTCGAAGTTAAATCAGCCTATATAAATCTTGAAAACGCGCTGGAGAAAATCGAGCTGACCCGTAGGCAGGTTGCGAGTGCCAGGGAGAGTTACGAAGCTGCCTTGGGGAGGTATAAAAACGGTCTCGCTCCGATAACAGAAGTTATAGACGCTGAGGTTGCTTTTACACAAGGGCAGGTCAATTTTATAGGTTCTAAATACGGTTTTTTTGAAGCCGAAGCGCTGTTAAAAAAAGTAGCCGGAATTCTATACGATGAGGAGAAATTTAATGAAAAATAAAAAGAAATATATGGTTATTGGAGGAATAGTACTCATAGCGGTAATTATCGCGATTATAGGTAATAGTTTAGTTAGAGGAAAGAGAAATAAAGTGTCAGGTTCGCAGACAACCGTTGTGAGCAGGGACAAAATTATACAAAAAGTTACGGAAAGTGGTACGGTAGAACCGGTTATTTCGATAGACATAAAATCCGAGCTCGCAGGGGAGGTGATAGGATTTTTTGTGGAAGAAGGAGAAAGTGTGAAGAAAGGACAGAAATTGGTTTTGATACGTCCCGAGCCCGACGAAGCGCAAAAAGTGGCTCAGGCGAAGGCTTCCATAAAGAGTAAACAATTGGATCTTGAAGAAGCACAAAGAGATCTAAAACGAAAGGAAACACTTTTTGAAAAGGGTTTTATTGCCGAGCAGGATGTCGAAGACGCGCTGAAGCAGTATGAAAACAGTAGAATACAGCTTCAGCTCGCTGAAAAACAGTTATGGGCAATGTTGGGTGGAGAAGGTAATGTGGATGTTGAAAATATCGATCTTGCAGGGAATGAAAATATTACCCTTACTTCATCTATAAATGGAGTTGTAACGAGTGTCAATGTGGAGGAAGGAGAAAAGATAACTTCAGGAACTCAGGCGATAGGCGGGGGAGGAACCGCGATTATGACAGTTGCGGATTTGAGTAAAATGCTGGTAAAAGCAAGCATAAACGAAGTCGATGTTGTAAAACTAAAAAAAGATCAGGATGTCAAAATAGGGTTCGACGCTATTAGGGGTATTGTATATCGGGGTAAAATCAGAAGGATTTCTCCTTCCGGCGCTGAAGAAGATAATCTTGTGGTTTATCCCGTCGAAGTCGAGATTTTGAGTCCGGATGATAGAATTCGTCCCGGTATGACAGCCGACCTCGACATAATTATAGAAGAAGCCGATAACGTACTCTCCATACCCAAACAGGCTGTTATGAGTAAAGATGGACAAAGTATGGTTCTCGTAAAAGAACGGGGAAAGGTTGTTCCAAAACCCGTTATTACGGGAATCTCTGATGAAATTAAGACGGAAATAAAAAAAGGATTGGAAGAAGGTGATACAGTACTTATATCCAGAGAGCAGGGTGGATTTAATCCCGCGGGTTTCGGGTCGCCTGGAGGGAGAGCCAGAAGATAAGGTGAATTATGCCTTTAATAGAAGCTAAAAATATTACCAAGATTTATTACAGGGGCAATGTAGAAGTTAATGCTCTTCGGGGCGTTTCCCTTAGTGTATATAGCGGAGAATTTTTGTCGATTATAGGCCCTTCCGGTTCGGGGAAGACTACTCTGATGGATATATTAGGATGCCTTTCCAGACCGACTTCCGGGAGTTATTTTCTGGAAAGCCGTGATGTTAGTAAATTAAGCGATGATGAGTTATCAGATATTAGAAAGAATAAAATCGGATTCGTTTTTCAGACTTTTAATCTTATCTCCAGAACAAGCGCGTTAGATAATGTTGAACTTCCTCTTCTTTATTCCGGTGTAGGCGAAACAGAACGCAGGGAAAAGGCAATGAGTGTTCTTAGTAGGGTTGGGCTTGAAAAGCGCGCTTATCACGACCCGAATGAGCTTTCCGGCGGGGAACAACAGAGAGTCGCTATCGCCAGGGCTCTTATAAATAACCCTTCCATAATATTCGCGGATGAACCTACAGGGAATCTCGATTCAAAAACCGGGAAAGAAATCATGTCTCTATTCGAGAAATTACATCAGGAGGGTAAAACTATAATAATGGTCACTCACGATGCTACGGTTGCCGACTATGCGGAAAGAAGTATAAAAATAAAGGACGGCAGGATAGATGAAGAGAAAGTCAGAATAAAATCATCAAAAAAGAAAACTCCAATAATCGATGATAAAAAAGGGGATGCCAGTCTTCTCGGCAGTGTGATTTCAGGATTTTTTTCTGGTTATAAAGGACTTTTAGCCAACAAACTTCGTTCTTTTCTTACAGTTCTCGGAATAATTATCGGAGTGGGAGCGGTTATAGGCGTTATGGGTGTTGGGGAAGGGGCAAAACGTAATATTACCTCTCAGATTGAGAAACTGGGGGCTAACGTTATCAGCGTATACTATAGAAGACCGGACAGTAAAGATCAGGCTCTTCTGTGGAGGGGACGTTCCGAAGGACTTACTTACGAAGATGCAATCGCCATGAAAAAAGAGTTGTTTTTTATAACAGATGTGGACCCCCAGGTAAGAAGTGATATTACGGCAAAATATCAGGACAGGGATTGGGATACTCAAGTTATAGGGGTTTTGCCTTCTTATCAAACTGTTAACAATCATCAAATTGAAGACGGGCGGTTTTTCACGGAAGACGAATTGAGGTCGTGGTCAAAAGTATGTGTTATAGGGAAAACCGTTAAAGATGAACTTTTCGGGAATGAAGATCCAATAGGAAAAGAAATCAAGATAAGAAATATGCGTTTTACCGTAATAGGTATTATGGAAGAAAAAGGATCTGTTGGATGGAATGATTTTGACGACCGTATCTTCATACCTCTTTTTACCGCTCAGAAAAGAATTACCGGTGAAGATAATGTCGTTCGATCTATCGATGCTCAGACTACGGGTCTGCTTCCGACTGATGTAACCGAAGAAAGGGTCAGAGAGCTACTTCTTGAAAGACATAATCAGGTTGAGGATTTCAGGATAAGAAACCGTGAAGAATTTAGAGAGACGGTGGAGAAAACAGCCAGTACCTTTAAAATTATGCTTTCCGGTATTGCCGCTATATCGCTTATTGTAGGGGGTATCGGTATAATGAACATAATGCTTGTTTCGGTTACTGAAAGAACCAGGGAGATTGGCATAAGAAAAGCAATAGGCGCAAAGAGAATAGATATTCTTATTCAATTTCTTATAGAATCGGTGATAGTGAGTTTGAGTGGAGGTTTTTTAGGTGTCTTTTTCGGTTTTGTTTTTGCTAATACAGTCGGCAATATAATGGTGGGCGCCGGCGCTATAGGGCCACGATTTTTAAGCCAGGGCGGAGGATCTGTAGTGACCCCCGGTTCGATTTTACTGGCTTTCTTTTTTGCTGTTGTCGTAGGTGTTTTTTTTGGTATGTATCCAGCCAATAAGGCTTCGAAGATGGATCCCGTTAAGGCACTACGATACGAGTAAAAAACTGAACCACAGAGAACACAGAAACCACAAAGAAAAGAACTAAAATTTTGTTTGTTTAAAACTCCTTCCATCCCTACCAAAACAAAGAGAAACAACGAATCACACAAATATTTTTTGCCGTGAGCCGATAGCCAAAAGCCGTAAGCCCTTTTTCTCACATGTAGAAAATGTAGTTGTTTTAACTTCCCAACCCCCTAACTTTCTAACTGCAAAACGGCCGCTGATTTTCACGGATAAACAGGGATAAAGAATCTTTTTTTTGAGATTTATAAACACAAAGCCTGAAGTTTTAATGCTTTTCTTTTTACATTGACTGCAGGCTCTGTATTTACGATTGTTTTTTGCTATTAAGCAAAAAGCCGATTAAAAATATTTATTGTTCTTTGAGTAAGTTTTCTATTTCTTCTTGATATTTTTTCACAAGTTCCCAATTTGCCTTACTTGCCTGCATTTCTTCGGATTCTTCTGCTTCTTTCATGCTTTTTCTTATTTCTTCTTTTTGTTCTTCCGATACATTGGGGTTCTCGAGCATCTTCTTCATCATTTCTCCGGCGGCGCCTGCCATCTGTCCATAAGCATAAGCGGCCATGACTTTACCAAATGCCGCGCCGAAAGTTTCAAGAGTGAAGCCGTAATCCTTTAAAGCCGCGTCGATTTCTTCTTTGTATTCTTTAAATTCTGAAGTAAGCCTCATACCGCTTATCAAATCTTCTTTGTCGGAAAAAGGTTCTATATCTTCTTTTGTTTTCTCGGTAATTTCGACAAACGAAGGGTAAGCCTTTATAAAAGCTTTTACTTCTTTTTCCGTTAAGTAAAGATTTTCTGCTTCCTCTTGTTTCTCGATTTTTTTCTCGCTACTTGTCTGTCCCGACGTTTCTTCGCCTTTACCTCCGCAGCCGGCTGTCAGGAAAGCTACTAATAAAATCATTAACGCTACCGACATAAACCTTTTCATACTATACCTCCTTTTTTAGAGTTTAAAATAAACATTTTCATTCTTTTACTTTGAAGTCAGAACAGAAACAAGCTTTCTGTTTGGTTTGCTATTCTCGTCGACAATGGGAAAATCACCCTTATAACACCAATGAGAGTAAGCGATATTGTTCGAGTTGTAGATATCACAGATATCTTTGTACCAGCGCAGAGCAATTTCTTCGGGTATCGTGGGATAAATTCCGAATTCACCGCAGTAAAGTGGCAGTTTTTTCTCTTTCGCGACTTCTATAGCGGGAGACATAATTTTTGCCAGAGTGTCTTTTGTGAAATATCCGTTGGCGTGTTTCCTCATCGCGGTAACGGTTTCTTCGGAAAGCTCCTTATAGTGTGTGGTGTCCAAGATTTGCCCCGGATAGTTAATATCTCCTTTGTATTCTCCCACAACAGACCATGGTGCCATGTGATGAGTAAGCGCAATAGGATTATAAAAATGAAAACTAAGGATGATATTGGTATCACCCTCAGGAATTTTCAAGTCGGGGAAGGTCGAAGCAATCTGCCATCTATTCGAGCCGACCACTATTGTTCTTTCCGGTTCATTAAGCCTTATTTTCGCGATAGCTTTCGAGATGAGATTGTTCCAGTCGTCGGGATCATCCGCGACAACCTCGTTTAAGATTTCATATGCTACCATATTAATCGGGTATTTTTTTAATTCCTCTGAAAGCTGTTGCCATAAATATATTAACTTTTCCTGTTCGGCGGGGTCGGTCCATAAAGGATTGTTTTCAGCCAGAAAATAATGAGAACGGATGATATGCAAATCCACAATTACCCTTAGATTTGCCGCGAGCGCCCACTTTATTGCGTTATGAAGTAATCCGAACGCTTCTTTTTCTTTATTTCCTTTTTCATTCCACATTTGCTCTTCGTCGATAGGAATTCGAACGTGGTCGAATCCTACAGAGGCGATTGTGTCGAAGTCTGCCTTTGTGATATAATTTTTTCTTTCTTCTCCTCTTTTTTTACTCTGCGACAACCAGTGACTTACATTGACGCCTCTTTTTATTTTAAATTCTTCGGATGTTTTGGAGGATTTAGCATTAGAAGCGCACATTGCAAAAAACAGACAAAAAAAACTAAGAAAAAAATTCAATATAAACTTACTCATTAAGCCTCCTATGTTTCCTTTATTTGTGGTTGATTTATTGAAATCTAAGTATAAAATTCATTATGTCAAGCTAAAAAATTCGCCTCCGCGCTACCCATTTTTTACCACAGAGTACACAGAGAAAAATCGGCTAACCGCTTACCGCTGTCGGCTTTCGGCTAAACCCACCTCAACCCCGAAATTCGCCACGGATTTACATAGATACACACTGGTCTTTTATTTTTAGTTTTTCCTTTACGCTCTAACGCTTCTACGCATTTACGCACCAACTAAATTAAGAAACAACAAATC
>CAZVXD010000086.1:0-7620 GCA_964631335.1 uncultured bacterium | reverse complement strand
CCTCGTACCTTTCAAGAAATAAGAGTCTGAGGATAATTTTTAGATTCGTTAAATCGACCCATATTTTGTAATATCGATTTAAAAAAGAATTTTTCTCATACGAAGTTACTTTACTCGCCATGATAGAATCCACGGTAAAACTTAATCTCTGAGGATTATGGTCGGTGGAATAGTAAACATCGATGCCTTTTTCCACCGCTTCCCTTAGATATTCAGGAAGTTCTCTGTATTTTTCTTCCTTAAATATTTCCGCTATTTTAGAAACCGGCAGTGAACCCAGGGGCGAACATTTTTCGGTAAAATCCTCCTCTAAAATTTTCCCTTTTAAAAGAACCTTAACATTATGAAAATCATACTTAGCTCTTAATATTCTCATTATTTCAGGATTATCTATGAGTTTTCCCAGATCATCAAAGAGAGCGACCTTATATTCCCCGAGAGCTCCTTCTGCTTCACCTTTTTTTATGTTTCTGAAAAACTCTCCGTAATCCGTGTCATGCAGAGCAGACATTAATTCTCCGACATCCCGGGTGGAAAGCAACTCCTCAAACCTCTTGTCGGTCAACAACTTAACTTCGAGCGCCCGTATAACGCCCAAAGCATAAGTATAATTTGTATCCAGAACTCTTACTGTCTCGAATCTATTCACTGCCAAATAAAGTACTTACTATCTCCTCTTGTATCTTTTCGAAAGCCTCTTCTAATAATACCGGAAGAGTAGCGGTAACCCTTCTTTTTCCTTTTTCTATGACAACACCCGATTCAAAATCCGCCTTTTTTTCCGAAATTCTGAAATCGTACTTTTTCTCCTTATTCAATTCTTCGATTAACTCCTTAACTTTATCATCATACAAAGTTCCCGGAATAATTTCCTCATCGCCGTCCTCTGAAGCCGAAAGAATCAACTCCTTAACCAAATCCTTGTAGTCTTCCCATTTTATTTTTTTTATCTCTTCAGAAACTTTGCTCTTCAGCTCTTCCATGATTTCGTTTTTTTTACTCAATTTTTTGTTAGATAGTTCCATTCGAAATCTGCTCAGGATTCTTTCTTTCTCGGCTTTCTGCGCCTCCTTAGCTTTTTCCTTGCCTTTCTTCTCTATGTCGCTCGCTTCTTTTTTTGCCTCATCTTTAATTTCTTTAATTTTTTCCGAGGCTTCTTTTTCTATTTTCTTTCCGGATTCTTTCGCTTCTTTTAATATCTTATCTTTTACTTTACCCATTATTTAACCAATAGCGTTTACCATTAAGAAACTGGTAACAAAACCCAGAATAGCATAGGTTTCAACCATAACAGCAAAAATCACGACTCTCATGGTCGCTTCTGGCTGTTTCGCGGCGAGTTCCACCCCGGAAGCTGAAACCAGCCCCTGATGGACTCCGGATACCGCTCCCAAAATCCCGACAGGAAGTCCAGCCATAAGATATTGCAAACCTTCAATCATGGTCATATCAAAATTTACATCCCCTCCGAACATTCCCAATTTCATCATCATAAACATAGCCGCTATAAAACCATAGAATCCCTGTGTCGATGGGAGAACAACCAGAATAAAAGTCCTTCCGAACTTATCGGGCTGTTCGGAAAGTACACCGGCTGCCGCTCTCGAAGGTATCTGTACGCCGATAGACGAACCGATCCCCGCGAGGAAGGCTGCCGCAGCTACTCCTGACATTGCTAACCAAAAACCATTAATCACTTAAGGCCTCCTTTTTTTCAATTCTTGTATATTTACCTACCAAACCAAAGGGTTCAAACCTTTCGCCTCCGCCTTCATAGAAGTAAGGAAAAAATTCCGCGAACTGAAGACGCATTGTATGAACAAAACTGCTTAACGTATTTATAGCGATAGAGAAAAGATGTCCTCCGATGAATATTAAAACCGCCAGAACGATTCCGAAACCCGGAACCAGTTCTCTTACTATTTTCGCTAAAATATTTACGGACATAGCGAGGCCCGCGGTTACAAGACCCAGAGCCATAATACGACTGTAGGAAAGTATATTACCAAGAAAACCAATAAGTCCGTTAAACGCTGTAAATCCACCTTTCGCCAATCTCATAATAACGGATTTACTTTGGCTCGAAAACAATATAATTATAAGAAGCGGAATAAACATAAAGATTTTAAACGCATTCGATTTTGTTACCACGAATACGCCCAAAAAAACAAAAAATAAAATCCAGGATACTTCATTTGCAAAAGCATTAAAATATTTTTTTTCACTTATTTTCTCTTTGATGGAAATAAACAGTCCTGTAAAAATCTGTACTATCCCAAAAACCAGCGAAAGCATTAAAAAATTAAGCGGATTCGCAAACGGGTCGAACAATGTTAATTTCTGTCTGAATACGCTAATAGCTGAAAGCTCGGGAAAAGCCATCTCAATGTTATTGCCGAACCAGCTCCCGGTTATAGCACCGGCGAATATAGTGAGCAATCCCCCTCCCACAAATATCCATAAGTATTTTCTTCCTTCCGGTAATTTCGGCATTAATAGAAAGGAAACCGCGACAAGTACAATTCCATAAGCGGCATCCGTCATACAGAATCCAAAAAATACGGCAAAGAACATCGCTATATAAGGAGTGGGATCCACCTCTCCCGATTTCGGAAGTGCGTATAAACCGGTAACAGCTTCGTAAGGTTTACTTAGAGTATTGTTTTTCAATTTAACAGGAGGTTTCTCGTCTTTCGCGGGTTTTACCCAGTTAAGTTCAACACCTTCATATTCATCGGCGATATTTTGTAGAATTGTACTGTTGTCTTCTTCCACCCAACCCTCTAAGAGAAAAACCTTTCTTGTGAAAAGACCTTTATTAAGAACTTCCGCTCTGTCTATTCTGGAAAGAAAATAATCGTATAGAACTATATATTTCTGGTAATTGGAACCCTTTTTCGATATCTTCTCCGAAATCTCACTAATTTTTCCATTAAGCTTTTTGATTTCTTCCTTGCATTTTGAAACTATCTGGGATGGCTCTTTTTCCGCATCTTTAAGATTCACTAACTCCGGTTCAAAATCGGCGACAGCATTTTTAAAATCTTCTTCAAAACCCTTATAAATAAAGAAAACGATACCTGATTTCTTTTGCTTCTCAAAAATAATATGAAAATCCACAGGAATATCTTTTAACCTTTGCTCTAATTCCTCCTTATCCGCGCTCAACTTATAAACTTTTACTGAAACATCCTTTATTTTGTCAAATTCGGAAATTTTTGTTTTAAGATTAGACCATTCCTCATAAAACTCTATCTTGTCTGTAAGCTCTGCTACTTTGTTTTTCCAACGATAAAGCCGAGTTTCCCAATCACATATTTGATTAACTTCATCGACATCGAAGCCTTTTACGATCTCCCTATATTCTTCCGGAAAAACTCCTGTCTTCAAATCTATAAACTGACCCAGAACTCCCTTACTTTCAGCCTGGTCTTTAAGTAATTCTACAATATCCTGCAACTTCTTAAAAATTTCTTCTGCTTCCCGGTCCGTGAACTTCTCTTCAGGTATCAAATCAGGACTCTCTTCCGCCAATGTAGAAGAACGGGAATCAGTAACGTGAAATATGCATTTCTCCTGAAGTTCGCTTAAAAAATCCTCTTTATCGTCTTCGTATATAAGGAAATTTGCTTTATTTAATTCTTGTTTCGGCATTTAATCCTGTTTCAGAATCTTTTTTATAATCAAATCCCTGGTTTTATTAATTACCTCAGAAGCCTTTTTATCCATTTCCTTTATTTCTTTGTTCGCTTCTTTTTGCATGTCCTCTTTCTCTTTTTCCGCTTCTTCGGCTCCTTTTTTCGTACTATCAACAATCATTTTCTTTATTTTGCTGTTAGCCTCTTCTATAATTTTTTCTGCTTCCTGCCTCGCTTTTTCTTTGTCTTCCCTGGCTTTTTCTTTCGCGTCAGTAATAATTTTATCGGCTTTCTTCTCGGTTTTTTTTATCTCGTTTATAAGACCTTCGGGCATCTATCCTCCTTTCTTTCTCGTAAATTCCCGCGAAATATACTAAGAATTATTAGAGTGTCAAGGGCAACTATCCGTGAATAGTAGCCACAGATTTACACTGATGGACACCGATCACCCAAACCACACCTACCAGTTAAATATTTGTTTATATCTTAACTACTAAAGAATACTCTTTGAAACACGAAAAGCCATCTCACAAACCGTACTTTTCACTAAAAAAACTTTAGATCTGTGTTAATCCGTGGCTAAATTTCCCTGTTCTTCAATCTACGACCAGATACACTTCATCGTGAGGATGAACCTTATCTACAACCTTTATCCCTACCTCATCTCCTTTATCTGCCGATTCAACATCCTCGTGTTCTATCTGCATAGAATCTACACTCTGAGTAACATCGTCATGAGCACCTCTGATATGAATCTCATCCCCTACCTTCAATGGAGCGTCCAGTTTAATAATACCCACAGAAATGTTACCAAAATAATGAGTTATGACGCCTATCTTTTTTTCCATGTAAATACCTCCTATAAATCCTTTGATAAAATATTTTAAGCTAAAAAAATAAAAAGTCAAGGCACCCCTACCCCCAAATATAACCACAGAGAATACAGAGATTTATATTATGAATCACAAAAACCGCAAAGGACACAAAGGAACATTTTAGTGTTTAATTGTAAATTGAAAATTGCAAGTTGTAAATTTTAAATTAAAAAAAAGAGGCAGTTAAAAACCGCCTCTTTAAATTTAAACAGATTAAACCAGATATCTTTTAAAAATTAAACTTCTGAGAAATGTCATAAATTCCGAGAGGGGCTTTCCAGTATTTCCCTTGAAGAGAATTAACTATACCGATAATAGAAAGGACAAAAAGTGTAATAGCTCCTAAAACCCATATTATCTGTCCGATCACCGGTATTATGTTAATTACAACAAGCCCTATATAGAAAAGAAGTATTACAAGACCCTGCTTCGCGTGATGTTTACAAAAAGAATTATCGGGTTTTACCAGTAAGGGAATCAAAAGTAAAAGACCGAAATAAGAAAGCCACGCGAGGCTCTTACCCTCTTCAACCGCCTGACTATCTTCAACAATTACTTCTTTTTCCTTTTCCTCTTTTTTCTCTGCCATAAAAAAACCTCCTTTTTATTTAAAACGAGTTTAACATAAAATAACATTCTGTCAACTTAACTTCTCATCACTTAATGATTATAAAACACCCTCAGTATCTTGTCGACAATACAAGATTAAAGGCAAAAACAACCCCAAGTACCCACATAATGGGATGAACTTCTTTTGCTCTGCCTGAAAAGAGTTTCATCAACGGATAAGAAACGAATCCAAGAGACATACCATGCGATATATTATATGTCAAAGGAATGCCAACTAAAACCAGAAAAGCAGGAATCGCTTCGGTCACATCATCCCATTTTATATTTCCTACGCTCTTTATCATAAGGGCTCCGACCAGAACAAGCGCCGGAGCGGTAACGGGATAAAAAGTGCTCTCCCCTACCTGATAACCTCCGCCTATAGCTTTTACGAGAGGAAAGAAGAATATAGCCAGAAGGAAACAGGCGGACGTAAACATTGTAGATAAACCCGTTTTTCCTCCCTCGCTTACTCCAGTAGCACTCTCGATATAACTGGTCACTGTAGAGGTCCCGCATAAGCTTCCCGCGACCGTGCCGATCGCATCCGCCATCAAAGCTCTCCCCGCCCTGGGTAAATTGCCGTCTTTATCTAACAAATCAGCGTGTGAACTCACTCCAATCAAAGTTCCGACTGTATCAAAAAAATCCAGGAGAAAAAGAACCAGAATCGGCACAATATACTTCCAGTGTAATGCTCCTAATATATCCAGTTTTAAAAATGTGGGTGCCACAGAAGGCGGAGCTGAAACGATTCCCTCGATCTTTACTATACCCATAGGTATACCAATAACCGCGGAAATCAATATTCCCCAGAGAATCGCGCCTTTTATCTTCCTGGCATATAAAAAAAATAAAATAATCAGTCCGATAAAGAACAAAATCGTGTATTTCGTATTTAAACTGCCGAGAGTAACCAGTGTTCCGGAACTGCCTTCGATAACTCCGGCCCATTGAAGTCCTATGAAGGTAATGAAAATTCCTATACCCGCGGCAATAGATTTCTTTAAACTTTCCGGAACAGTATTAACAATCGATTCCCTGACTTTAAAAATAGTCAATATTACAAAAAGAAACCCGGAAACAAAAACAATCCCGAGAGCTTTTTCCCACACCACACCCATACCGAGTATAACGGTAAAGGCGAAAAAGAAATTTTCTCCCATGCCGGGGGCAAGAGCTATCGGATAATTGGCGTAAAGACCCATAACAAGCATGGCTATAACAGAAGAAATTATCGTCGCCATCATAACCGAACCGAAATCCATACCCGCCTGGGAAAGAATAACAGGCTGAACGAAAATTATATAAGCCATGGTCATAAATGTGGTAACTCCGCCTAACGCTTCAGTCTTCACGGAAGTATTATGTTCCTTGAGCTTAAAAAAATCCATTAAACCCTCCTGTATTTAATAATATTTTAAACGGTTAACGAAACATCATCAAATAATATAGCGGGAAATGTTCCCATATAAGCCGGATGATATGTATCCTCTATAGCCGCAACATTTTTCATGGTATCATAAATATTACCCGAGATCATCGCGTCTTTTACATGACCGACTATCTCTCCGTTTTCCACGTATAAACCCGGATCCGCGCCGATCGAGAAATCACCATTCGGGATATTACCACTGTGAGCGCCGAGTGCGCCGGCAACGATTACTCCTCTATCCATCAAAGATAGAAGTTCGGAGAAACTTTTATTACCCGGTTTTATATATAAATGCTCGAGAGCGGGAACAGGCTTCATGGAAATCGTCTCTCCGCCCCAGACAGCAGTCTTAAAACCGTGCCCGGCAGATTTAACTCCCATCTTTTCAGCGTAATAAAGATCATAGTAGAAGTTTTTCAAGACTCCTTTTTCTATTAATTTAAAATACTCGCAGGCAACACCCTCATCGTCAAAACTTCGAGCGCCCGGCATTTTATCGTCGAGAGGGTCGTTGTAGATTGTTAGCTTCTCATCGAATATTTTCTCATTCAATTTTTTCAAAATGGGTGATTGTTTATTGTAAATATTTTTACCATTACAACCGCTTAATAATCTCCAAATAAGAACATATATCGCTTCCGGCATAAACAATACTTTCATTCTTCCCTTATTAACTTTTACCTGTTTCAAAGATTTATTGTAAGTATTAATAATATAATTTAAATACTTCTTATCAGTCCTTTTAAAGTTTTTACCAATCAAAGAACGCTGGATACCCGATGAAGAACCGGGATAAAAAACATTCAAACTCAGTGAATACGAAGAAAATTTTTCCTTAAGGTCTGTACCGGAACTATTCATAATTGATAGTTCTGAAGTATCAAGAGCCGCAAATATATCCAGTTGACCTTTAATTTCAGAGGAAAGACATTCACTCACTCTCCTACATTCAGCGACAATATCGGAATTAGAAATATCTTTGACAGAAGGATCGAAGGTATTTAAAACCGAAGATTTTTTTGTCGAAGGAAAATCGAATGAAGCTTCCACACCTCCGGCAAGA
>CAZVXD010000085.1:0-7693 GCA_964631335.1 uncultured bacterium | reverse complement strand
ATCGGCTTACCGCTAACCACTAACCGCTCGACACCCAACATCCCCTACTTTTTTTAAAATTTTTTAGCGGAAAGCGGATGGCGGTAAGCAGACGACGAAGTGGCTGTGTGTGCAAATAGGGATTTCAATATTGACAAAAGTATAGTTTGTTATTATAATCACAAAGTGAGGTTAAATTTTTGAATAAATCTGAAGTTCCGGATGAAGTTATAAGCAGATTATATATATACGCGCGGTGTCTCGAAAGCTTTCTCGAGGAAGAAAAGTATAGCTTTTCGTCTACAAATATTGCAGACCGGTTGAATATAAAACCGACCCTGGTAAGAAAGGATTTCTCGTACATAGGGACAATGGGTAAACGTGGTGTTGGGTATAACACCAGGGAAGTTCTTGAAAAAATAAAACAAATAGCCTTTCCCGATAAAGAGATTAAAGTGTCGTTAATAGGAGTAGGAAAATTAGGTTCTGCGCTTCTTAATTTCTACGGCTTTAAAGCTCAGGGATTTAAAATAATTTTAGCTTTTGATAAAGATAAAAGAAAAATCGGAAGCAAAATGGGAAAAGTTAGAATCGAAGATATAGAAAATTTTAAAAACAAAGTAAAAAAAGAAGATGTAAAAATAGCCATAATCGCTGTCCCTTCAGAAGAAGTGGTTAACGTAATAGAACAAATAAAAAATTCCAAAATTGAAGCGGTTCTAAATTTTACTCCCGCTTATCTTTCGTCTATAAATGACTTTTCAAATCATTTTATTATAAGAAATATAGATTTATCTTCTGAATTAGCGCGTCTTAGTTATTATCTTCCTAAAAAAGAAAATACTTAAAAGAACCCGGAGTGGCAAAACCGCTAATATTTACCGGAAATAAAATATTCACTGTAGGACCTTGCTTTTTCCAGGCAACTATTTACTACTTTTTGTTCTCTCGTAAATATTTATAAAGAATCTAAATTCTATGAAATTTTTAATATCCATACCACTTTCGTCGGTTCCGTTCTCTATATATGTTTTTCCCGGATAAGAATACTGTAAAGTTGTATCGTAATCAAGATAAGGTATACTAATCAGCGTATCTGATTTTCCGTAAAACCCCACAAGGTCAAGGGAATCGAGTTCATCGGGAATTTCTCCGTCATCTATAATCGCCAGAAAATATGTTTCTCCGAAAGACAGCATTGTAATACTATATAAACTGTCCGCATCTACTACCAGATCAAAACCCCTAAAAAGATCAGGTTCTTGTAAAGACCCATTATCTATACCTTTTATCTCTTTTAAATATTCCATTAATTCCGATTCGCCTTTAACGGCTATAACCACTTCGCAATTATCCGAGTAAACTTTTCCGGAAACAGTCGTCAAAAGGTCTTCTAATTCTTCACAACTAAAAAATAAAAGACACACCAATATAGTAAAGCTCAATTTTCTGTAAAACATAAAAATCCCCTTTTTTATTCTATTCATTTTTTCAATTAAGTCAACCAGATAATAAAGAGGAGACTAAGTTAGCCTCCTCTTTATCATCTACTGATTATTAACTATTAGATCAACCGGCTTCTTTTTCAGCCATCTTTTTTAACTTATCGTTGGCAAAAATAGCTACTTCGACTCTACGATTCATTTGTTTGCCTTCGACA
Source organism: uncultured bacterium (assembly GCA_964631335.1). GTDB lineage: Bacteria > Hydrothermota > UBA3072 > UBA3072 > UBA3072 > JAFGHJ01. The sequence goes on along the minus strand of CAZVXD010000085.1, from coordinate 6,054 downwards.
GTTTCGTTACTGGCAACAGGCTGGGATTCTCCGTAACCCATTATTGTAAAGCGTGTTGGGTTTACGTTTAAGCTCTGGAGATAATTGGCAACCGAATTCGACCTCGAACGGGATAATTGAAGGTTATATTCTTCTGAACCATCCGAATCAGTATGTCCTTCCAGTAATATATTCGTATCTTCGTATTTGTTGAGAATTTTGGCAAGATTCTCTAAATTTTCCATGCTTGCGGCTTTCAACGATGCTTTATTTACGTCGAACAATAATCCTGAATCAAAGGTAATTTTAATACCTTCTCCAACTCTTTCGATTTTTGCTCCGGCAATGTCCTGCCTCATTTCCTCTGCCTGGTTGTCCATATAATTGCCAATGTAATTACCCGCGGCACCACCGACCACTGCTCCCAATATAGCTCCTAAAGCAGTATTTCCGGCTTTCTTACCGATTAAACCTCCGACTACTCCTCCGGCTGCGGCGCCAATAACCGTACCCTTCGCCTGATTGCTGGCACAGCTGACTATTCCTAGAAGCAGTACCACTACTAACATCAATCCTACAATTCTTTTCATAATATTCTCCTCCTTCTTTAATTTTTTTAAAACTTATTATTTTTACTATAAAAGAATTTCACATTTTTCATTCTTCATGGTTGACTTTTATAATATAGAATTATACATGTTTTTTTAGCGTTGTCAAGTGATGGCTAGTTTGAAGACAGAGTTTCGGGTACCGAAAAAAAAGCTACAAATCCTACATGCCCTACATGTAAAAAATATGGGTTGGGAAGGGTTTTAAACAACATAATCTTTTTTCTTTGTGCTCTTTGTGGTTAAGTTCTCAATCGATTACTATTTCTTCGAAATCACAGAAAAGATGAAATAAACTTCTTATATAAAAAAGAAGCGCCAATCTGTTATTCTTTAATTTTTCATCCTCCGCCATTACCAGAACATTATCGAAAAGATTATCTATATAAGGTCTAATCTTTTTTAACTGACTGATTCCCTTAATATAATCCCTTTTATCTATGAATTTTTTTAAAGCGGGCTCTATCTCTTTTGCCTTTTCGAATAATTCTTTTTCTTCTTTTTCTTTTAAAAGTGATTTATTTACCTTGCCGGGATTTTTACCTTCCAGGATATTGGAAACTCTCTTTTGGCCGATAACGAGTTTTTCGAACTCCTCATAATCTTCACGTATGGTCATCATGGCTTTGGCGACAAGATACGCATCATAAATACCGCTCCATTTTTCAGAAAGAACAGCGTTGGCTATATCATATCTGATGTCTCTGCTTTGAAGATTCCCTCCCACTCTTTCTATGATAAATTTTTTAATTTCTTCAAATACATCTTTAGGCTTTTCAGCCTTAAACAAGTCAAGATTCTTTTTAATCAATTCTCCCAGCGAGAAAGAAAATTCAAACTCTAATAATATTTTGATTAAGCCATTCATAGCCTGACGCAAACCAAATGGGTCTCTTGAACCCGTAGGTTTTTCTCCGGCTAAAAAACTTCCCACGATTAGATCTATTCTGTCCGCAACAGAAACAACAGCTGCTTCTTTTGAACGAGGGAGTTTATCTTCTAAATTTCTTGGTTTATAATGGTCTTCTATGACTTTACAAATTCCTTCCGATAAACCTTCCGCTTTCCCGTATTCAGAACCAATGTATCCTTCCAGATTCGTAAATTCCTTCCCGTCTCTTATCATCAAAGTGGTAAGATCTACTTTGGAAAGACTTGCTCCCTCCTTAATAACCTTAATATCTACGTTCTTTACTCTCTCCCCTATCCATTTACTTAATTCTTCAAGGCGTTCAGTTCTCTCTAATAAATTTCCCAAATTCTTATGCCATTTTATTCCCGATAATTTAGATATCCTTTTTTTAATAGGAATTTTTCTGTCTACTTCCCAGTAAAATTTAGCGTCTTCAAGTCTCGCGGTAAGAACTTTTTCATTGCCCTTAATAATTTCTTTGTTAGGTTTATTATTTATGGCGGCAATAAAATATGGCATGAGTTTTGATTTTTTTCTTACCGGAAAATATCTCTGATGAGTTTCCATAGCTGAAATTACAACTTGATCCGGCAGTTCGAGAAACTTTTTATCGAAAGTCCCAATAATCACGGAAGGGTATTCTATTAAATTAGAAACTTCGTCAAGAAGACCGGGAGAAAAAATCGGTTCAGCGTCGATCTTCTTAGCTTCTTTCTCTATTAAATTTTTAAGTGTTTTTTTTCTTTCTTCAGGGTCAACAATAACGTATGATTTATTCAGCTTCTTTTTATAATTGGAAGGACCGACCTTAATCCTGTGGGGAGAAATCAAACGATTGCCTTTAGTGGAATCCGAGCTCTTAACGCCGGCAACAGAAAAAGGCAAAACTTTATTACCAACCATCGCAACCAGCCACCTTATCGGCCTGGCAAATTGAAAATTACTTTTCTCCCAGCGCATCTTTTTAGGAAATTCTATGTTTTTAACTAAGGAAAAAATATTTTCTTCAATAATTTTTTCAGAACTTCTTATCTTTTCCTCTATCTCCGCGATTACATATTCTTTTCCGTTTATTTCTTCAATCTTTAAAGAATCAACAGAAATACCTTTTGATGATGCGAAACCTTTTGCCATTTTCGTAGGATTTCCGTCTTTATAAGCAAGCGCCGCCGGGGGGCCTTTTATTCTGTTGACGACTTTTTCCTGTTTTTCGGAGATATTCTTTACAATAATAGTAAGCCTTCTCGGCGTATAAAGCGTTTCTGTTTCCGAAAAATTAATTTTGTTCGATACCATTAAAGCCTCTAAACTTTTTTTGAAAGAGGAAATAGCGTTCTCTAAATATCCCGCGGGGATTTCTTCCGTACCTATTTCTATGAGTACATCTCTATCCATTTTTGTGCCGCCATATTTGCGAGTTTTCTTATTTCCAGTATGTGATTATTTCTCTGCTCAACGGACAGTGCTCCGCGCGCATCGAGAAGATTAAAAGTATGTGAGGCTTTTATGACAAAATCATACCCCGGATAAAGCAAATTTTTATCGATTAATATCCTGGCTTCTTTTTTACACTCGTCGAAGTAATCAAAGAGAGAATCCACATCTGCTTCATCGAAGTTATAAACGCAAAATTGGTATTCCTGTTCTTTGTTCAAATCCTTCCAGCTTTTATTTTCAGACCATGGTAAATCGAAAACCGAATTTGACCCGGAAAGAAGAATAGCTATTCTTTCCAACCCATAGGTCAACTCCGCGCAAACAGGTTGAAGATTTATACCGCCTACCTGCTGGAAATACGTAAATTGAGTTATTTCCTGACCATCTAACCAGACTTCCCAACCAAGACCCCAGGCTCCGAGCGTGGGAGACTCCCAATCATCTTCAACAAAACGAATATCGTGTTTACCTATGTCGAGAGAAAGATATCGAAGACTTTCAAGATACTGGTCCTGCACGTTATCCGGAGGCGGTTTCAAAATTACCTGATATTGTTGAAACTGCTGTAAACGGTTAGGATTCTCCGCGTACCTTCCGTCTTTAGGTCGTCTTGAAGTTTCTATATAAGCTACACTTAATGGATTTTTCCCCAAAGCTCCGAAAAAAGTCAAAGGATTGAAAGTTCCGGCTCCGACCTCGGAAGTATAAGGAAGACCGATAGTGCAACCCTTTTTTGCCCAAAATTCCTGTAGCTTTAAATAAAGAGTTTGAAAATCTATTGTAATCTCCTTTTTCTGGACAATATATATTTTTTTTCTGATTTGTCAAATGAAAAAGTCCCATATTTTATTTTCATAAAGTATACAGAGCGGAATCGAATTCTTGGATAACACAAAAAAAATACATAGAGCGAAAATAAAAGACCGGCAAGTACAGCGTAAAAGGACTTTTTCCCTTGCCAAAGATTTTTTTTTCATTATAATAATACTTAACTCAAGTGTTCCTTAAGATTATATTAAGGTCAGGAAAAGGATAGATATTTTGTGTATAGAGGGGTAATATTTTCAGTTGCTTGATATTAAATTTGTAGGAGGGTTTAACCAGATTTGAATTTTTATAAAAAAGAATTTACAATTCAAATTAAAGTAAATCGAATAGTTTCGTCAACTACCCAATATCTCAACAAACATTGTTATTCAAGTTTAAAATCTCAATATATAAAGGAGGCTTTAATGAAAAATAGGAAAAGGGGAAGGGAATCGTTACCCGGTTGGGTTATATTCTCAGTGTTGGTTATTTTGTCTACACTTACCTTTAACCCAAGCGCGAAAGCGGCTGCTACCGGAAAGATTGCCGGTATCGTCTTAGATTCTGAAACGGGCGAGCCTCTACCGGGTGCTAATGTTTTAATTATGGAAACTACTATGGGTGCGGCGACTGATCCGGACGGGTATTTTTACATCCTGAATATCTCTCCGGATATGTACGATGTTCAGGCAAGTATGATGGGCTATGAAAATGTAACGCAAACCAGTGTTGAGGTTACGACCGACCACACGACTCGAATTAGATTCGAGCTTAAATCTACGGTAATTCCCGGAGCTGGAATTACAATAAGCGCCGAAGCAGAAGTTATCAAAATGGATGTATCTTCAAGTATAGTAAGTGCAAAAACAGAAGAGATAGAAGCAGTCCCCCTGGTAACAAATATAGGAGACTACGTGAATTTGCAGTCCGGAGTAAATAACTGGGAAGTTAGAGGCGGTGGTACGGACCAAACTGCCTTTATGGCCAACGGGCTAATGCTTGTGGATAACCGTTCTAATTCAATGCTAATGGAACCCAACATGTCTACTGTTAAGGAGTTAAATATTGTAAAAGGTGGATTCAATGCCGAATATGGTAATGTACGTTCAGGAATTGTAAATATTATAACCAAAGATCCGTCTTCTAATGAATATAATGGTACGGTTAATTTCAGATATATCCCGGCACACATGAAGCATAGAGGCCCTTCGGTATTCGAACAAAACAGTTATATGCTTAGACCATATCTGGATACAACCACTCTGGATTCCACCGGCATGAATGTCGCATTTGACGGATATCAAGCATGGTATAATGAGTATGGAACGGAAGCCGGCCAGGACACACTTGAAAAATACAAAAAAGCGACATGGGAAGGATGGAATACTTATGGACCAGCCAATGGTATGACCCCGGAACAGGCTTATGAACAATTTATTTGGACTCACTGCGCGGAAGGAGTTTTGGATTTGGTTCCTGATAATTACCAGGGGCATTCAAGGGACAGATCTTATGGAAATGAACCTGACTGGAACTTAGATGGGGCCTTTGGGGGACCTGTACCCCTTATAGGGAAACATCTGGGGAATCTTGCATTTATTGCTTCTTACCGCACCGACTATCAGCAATTTGGTCTTCCGGTTACTCAAGGCCATGAATTTTATCACAATTGGAATAGCAGTTTTAAACTTACATCTCATTTAAGTAAAAACATGAAAGTCTCTGTAGAAACCATGAAAGAAGTAATTTATACTCTCGGGTCTTATTCAACGGGTGAAAAATCGGGAGGAAGTGTTGGTATAATACCGGAAGGAGGTTCCTATGGTAAAGGAGACCCCGGTGGATTTTTCCTGAGCGGAGACGATATTTTCGAGAAGGAAAAATCAGAATATGTTGACGGAGAGTGGGGTCTAAACACTCTTTACTACCCGAGTGCTTTTTCTCCTGCTATTATAGATAAGAACATGCAGGGAATTTCAATTAGCCATGCTTTAAGTCCAAACACTTTTTATGAATTGAGATTTACTCATATAGATTCTGAAAATAAGTGTAATGGTGTATTTGGTGTTGATACTGGGCAAACAACGTTTCAGCAGTTTATAAACCCTGGCGTAGTTCCACTTACAAAAAGGGATACTATTACAACTTATACACTCCCAAGTGGAGTCGAAGTCACAGAAGTTCCTTATGGATATGTTTACGATGAAGCTGAAAGGAGTGCTGATGGCGTTTCTACCGGCGGAAATGGTGCTTTACAGATTGAACTTTCCTCAGTTTCTACTTACAATCTAAAATTTGATATCACAAGCC
>CAZVXD010000084.1:0-7734 GCA_964631335.1 uncultured bacterium | reverse complement strand
CCCAACCCACATCGACATGAGCCTGCCATCCTATCCCGTCTACTCTTAAACCCAGATCTTTTAAATAAAGAACCGTTTCCTTAATTAAATTCCAGGAACCGGTATTCTCAGGGTGTTCATGATGATTGTAAATCAGCTTTATATCCGGCGCGAGTAAATCGCAGATTTCAAAAGCTTTTACAATATAAACGGGGACATTATTTGTATCCAGCCCCATTATATACCAGGGACACTCCCACGGCGTTCCCGACTTATTCGTATGCCAGTCTCCATTTTCCACCGTTTCATTAACCACATCCATAGATTCAAAACCGGGCACTCCGTTGTACCTCTTACACAGTGAATCTAAAAAAACACACATATTAGTATCAAGTTCTTCAGCTGTTCTGCTATCATTCTTAGCCCAATTTGAACATTGAGGACCTATGGGACAGTGCATTCTCAATATTTGATCTTTTTCAACAATGTGCGTTGCCCATTGATCGGGCTGTGACCAGTTCCAGGACAAATTATCAGGATGAATATTCCACTGCTTAAAATCATTTTCAGGTGTAACATAGTCGAATTCCCTGTCTAAAATTTCACCTGTGTTCGCGCCTAAGAGATACGCGGCCGTTGTACCCCCGATAATTATACTGCGGTTCCAGTATCTATCTGCCACAATTTACCTCAATCTTCGTCCCGAAGGCACCGGCTGCGCCTGAATTTCTAAGGTACAAATAACACAAAAAATCAACAAAACGATCGTAAAACGTTTAAACACTTTTAAACCTCCAAATCATAAATTAAACTCACATTTTTTCAAAACCACTACCTTATATATAGAATCTTTTTATTTAAAATAATATCTCCCGCCACCATCTTGCATAAATAAATCCCTGAAGGAAAACGAGTCGCGTCCCAATATAATCTATAAGTAAAGTTTCCGACTTTATTGTCGGAAACCAAAGTAGCTATTTCCTGTCCCAAAACATTATACAACTTAATATCAACAAACTCTTCCTGAATTATACCATATTGTATCCTGACAATAGAATTGGACGGATTAGGATTTATTTTAAGAAAATAACCGTCCGGCGGACGATTAGTCTGTACACTACCTTTGGGAGTATTCACGTCGAGCAGCGCCTGATATTTGGGGGCAATCTCCATATAATTTCCAGCCGAACCTACCTGCTGCAAAGACTCGAGATGTCCCCATGACCCCCATCTCGACTCTCGCTCACTAACGTAACTGAATGCCATAAAAAGCTTACAGTCAACATTTTCTTCAGTGTGCTTATTGAAATTATACATATATAAAGAATACATCTCAGGGTTTACCTGCGCGTCCCATACAGCCTGGTTGTAGTCATATTCACCCTGCATCCAGGGCTGCATATGTTGCCCTCCTTCATAAACAAGATAATCTAAATCGAACACATTTACAAACTCGGCCGTACCATCGGTCCAGTCACCGGAAGTCGTGTCGTAAATTGAAAACACCGCATCGATTATCATCTCCGGAGTAACATCTTCCGGGTCCATACTGTTCCATTCCTCGTGATCAGCTTCCGAAAAATTAAAATACCCCCCTACAGAAAAGGCATCACAGCCTGCCCCGGTACTCGTTTCATATAAAGCTTCCATATGAGAGTTACCTTCCAAGTCCCTTCTAAACAGGTACTCAAGAATTCGTCCGGTGTTACCGTACCAGGCGTGCTGTCCGGTTCCGACTCTTACTAAACGAGCTCTATCCGAACCGGTAAAAACATCCATCCAGAGACGGAAAGTTCGCTGCATCATATAAGCGTCTTTTTCCGGATGACAATATTCGACAGGGTCTATAGATGTAAGATCGTCGATAACATACTGATTATTATGACCCGGGGCATTCTCTCCGACATAATGAGATTGAGCAAATCCCCAGTTCCAGATTTCATTTGAATATTCCAGATATACCGTTACAGAACTGTCCAAACTGTCTTTCACAAGCTCGGCAAATTTCGTAATAAAATCATCATCCGCCTGATGCGGAACACAGAACCATGCATCCTCGCCAAGCTTATTGCAAAGTTTTACCGCGTGCTCGATCGGCATCCCGTTTTCCAATCCATGCGAATAATAACAGGGTTTACTTCTCGTATTCCACTCTTTTTGCTGAGACCCATTTATATTCATCCAGTCCATAAATCTTAGAGCATGAAAAGGTTCCAATCCTTCTAAAAACTTCCCATAAAAAAATGGCATTTCCTCTTCACGCCCGTCATACTCATGCGGAATAATGCGCATATTTCTGATAGGATTTCCCGCAGCAGAACTATATATATGTATCCATACATGAGCTGTATAACCTGTCAATTCTATTGAATATTTATTGGGACCAATCTGTTCGTGCTCGGCATTGTTTATAGAAATTTCTCCTTCGCCGTCGAATAAAAGTATGTATGTACCCAGGTAGTTGTTATTTATTAAGGTGCGTACACCTTGCGGATCTTCACCAATCGGAGTATAAGGCAATTCATAAGGATAGCCACAGGAATCAAGCGGAATAGAATCTATTAATTCTGTATTCCAGACCGTATCAGCCTCTACATTAAAACTTAACCAGGGACTTGCGGTCTTCATAACATCATTATAAACAAGACACTGTGAATAATAATTGTTCGAACCAATATTCATTCCAATGGGAAGCTGTGGAATTTCCTGGGCAAAAGCTACAAAAACAATAATGTAAAAATAAAACGAAATCCTAAATCTCATAACACTCCCATTTATATATTAAGGAATTGTAATATGCTATTTCCCCTATGTCAACCGTACAAAAAGGGGTTGCTATAATAAGGTTTTGTTTTATTCTTAAACACTTTCTAAGAGAAGAAATGAAAATAAACAAAAAATCAAAACAAAAAACAATCGGAGACTTCATGCGTTTCGCGATGTGGACGTGGGGACGCTCTAATATTTCGGGAATGCGTTTTTTCCTTCTAGTCGGCCTCAGACTCTTGCTCGCAAAAAAAAGAAAAGCTAGAAATCAAAAAAATATTAAGGGATTTATTCCCGCAGTAATCGCAATAAGCCCAACAATGCGCTGCAATTATAATTGCAGGGGTTGCTATTCAAGAAGCAGAATTTCCAACAACGAACTTTTAACCTCTGAGTTGGATTTTCTTTACTCTGAAGCAGAAGAACTCGGGGTTCTTTCCATAGTCGTTACAGGCGGAGAACCATACCTTAGGAGCGATACAATAGAACTTATGGAAAAACACAAAAGGCTTCTTTTTATCCCCATAACAAACGGCTCAAAAATAACCGGGGAATTAGCAAACCGCATAGCTAAAAGCGGAAATATTATTCAACTTGTCAGTATAGAAGGTTTCGAAGAACACACCGACAACAGAAGAAAAAAAGGTTCTTATAAAACAGCTTCAATTGCCATGGAATTACTGCGTAATGCCGGAGCCTGTTTCGGTTTCGCGGCCACAAACACTTCCGAAAACTCAAAATTTCTTGGCAGTGACATATTTATAGACAGGATGATAGAACTCGGCTGCACACTTGGTTATTTTACGGAATACGTTCCCTGCGGTCCACATCCGCAGAAAAAATGGTTATTAAGCGAGGAAGAAAGGAATTTTTTCAGAGAAAAAGTCCTCGATTTCCGAAAAAGAAAACCTATTGTTCTGATTCAATTTCCACAGGATGAATACGGAGAAGAAAATCGCTGTACGGCAGCCGGAATCGCTTCCCTGCATATTAATTCCGAAGGAGAAATCGAACCCTGTCCTTTTATCGATATTTCTCTCGAGAATATTCGTAACGGCGGTTTAAAAACAGCATGTGAATCTCCTTTTCTGAAGGCAATTCGCGCAAAAGAAAAACTCCTGCAGAGAGAAAAACTCGCCTGTTCGCTTTTCGAACATTATTCGGACCTGAAAGAGTTAGCAAGACAAATTTAAAAATCAAATAGCAAAATGGGAAACTACAGATTAAAATTCAAAAATTTATTTTTTTCCTCTGAGTTCTATGTGTTTCTAAGTGAGATTCTATTGTAATTATTGCTATATGTGTAGAGGTGCTTTTATTTTGGTATCTTAACACTCTAACACTCTAACTCTCTAACGCTCTAACCCTCCAACGATTTTTTGTGCTCTTTGTACCTTCGTAGCTAATTCACCGTTTGACAAATAGAAAAAAAATGATAATATTAATCTTGAAAAAATCATGAGCTTGAATTGCGGAATTATCGGACTTCCCAATGTTGGCAAGTCTACAATCTTTTCAGCTTTGACCTGCCTTTCGGTAAAGGCTGAGAATTACCCTTTTTGTACTATCGAACCAAATATCGGTATGGTCGAAGTACCCGATGAACGGCTGATGAAAATCGCGGATATATTAGACATAGAGAAGAGAATACCGGCGACAGTAGAATTCGTGGACATAGCGGGTCTCGTGGAAGGAGCATCGAAAGGAGAAGGGCTGGGAAATCAATTTTTAAGCCATATAAGAGAAGTCAATGTGATAGTTCACATAGTAAGGTGTTTTGAGGACCCGGATATTTCTCATCCTTACGAAAATATCGACCCGGCACGCGACATCGAAGTAATCAATATGGAACTTATATTAGCCGATCTCGGGGCTGTCGAAAAAAGTCTCCAGAAAAACACAAAATTGCTTAAAAGCCAGGACCAAAAACTAAAGAAAAACGCGGAAAGTATAGTGTCTTTGCTTGAAAAACTGCAACAGGAATTAAAAAAAGGAATACCCGTAAGAAACATAAATTTAAAAGACGAAGAGGAAAAAAAGATAAGGAATTTTAATTTTCTAACAAATAAAAAAGTTCTTTATGTGTGCAATATTGATGAAACAAGCCTGAACAACGGGAATAAATTCACCGAATCAGTTAAGGAAAAGGCGAAAAAAGAAAACGCGTCTGCAATCGAAATCTGCGGAAAAGACGAACAGGAAATAGCGGCGGTTAAATCCGAAGAAGAAAAAAAAGAATTTATGCAAATGCTGGGTTTGAAAGATTTAGCTCTTAACCGTCTTATAAAAACCTCCTACGATCTTCTTGGTTTAAGAACTTTCTTCACCGAAAACGGGAAAGAAGTCCGGGCATGGATGTTTAGAAAAGGTTCGAAAGCGCACGAGGCTGCGGGTATTATCCATACTGATTTCGAGGAAGGTTTTATCAAAGCGGAAGTTTTTCATTGCGGCGATTTATTTGAATATGGTTCTAAAGCCCATATAAAAGAACACGGTAAAATACGAATAGAAGGAAAAGATTACGAGGTTAAAGACGGCGATGTTATTTTGTTTAATTTTAAAGTATAGTGACAAAAATGCAAAAATTAAATATGAAAATGGAAAATTTTAAAAGAGAAGCCAGAAACCCAACCCACCTCCCAAAAAAATTATTGAACCACAAAGCACACAAAGAACATAAAGATTTTCTATTCGTCTTTTCACTAAACCCTAAATCCAAAATCCTAAATCCTAATTTATCATTTTGCTTTTTAAACTTAAATATTTTATTTTCTTATGAGCTGGGTTAATTTTCATACTCATTCAAATTTCGACGACGGAAAAGTACTCATTGAAGAATACATTAAGGAAGCTTTAAAACAGGATGTTGCTATCCTCGGTTTTAGTTCGCACAATCCTCTGCCTTTTTCAGTAGATTGGGTCCTGCAAGGAAAAGACTATAAAAAATACTGTCAAACCATCCGCAAACTATCTGAAAAATACAAAGATAACATTAGAATTTTGCTTGGTTTAGAAATGGATTTCCTGTCCAATCTGAATTCTTTTTACAAAGAAGCAATAAATATATCGGAATTGGATTATATAATCGGTTCTATACATTTTGTCAATTTTTTTGATAAAAATAAAGGTTGGGCAATCGATGAAAGTCAGGAAATTTTCGAAAAAGGATTAAAAGAAATCTATGGCGGAAACATTAAAAAAGTTGTAAAGGATTACTACAAGCTCATGCGAAATATGCTCAAATTCGAAAACCCCGATATATTGGCACATCTCGATTTGATAAAAATGAACAACAGAGAAGAAAAATACTTCTCCGAAAAGGAAAGCTGGTACAGGAAGGAAGTTCTCGCTACATTAAAAGTTATCACAGGATCCAGCTCGATATTAGAAGTAAACACCGGAGGAATCGCGAGAGGAAAAATAGATTCCTTATATCCCAGCACATGGATTTTGGAAGAAGCTTATCAAATGCGAATTCCGATAACTTTGAGCTCGGATGCACACAAACCGGAACAAATTACAGCCAAATTTAAAGAAGCGGCAGTACTTCTCAATTCCATCGGATATAAGGAAATTTATATTCTACACAAAAAAACCTGGGCACCTCATCCGATCTCGGTTGAGGGAGTTGAACTTTAATATTCAATTAGCCACTAAGACACTAAGACGCAAAGTTTCTTTTACTTTTTACCTCATATAAACGCCATTTTATTATATTGACAATAATAACTTTAACGCTTATAATAGTATATAAGACCGCGAGGAGGTCCAATGAAAAATCTATATATATTAGCCTGTATTCTTTTCTGTGTACACGGAAGTGCTTCCATGATTGCGGATATAACAGAAGATATAGAAACAGAATTCGGAACATATCATCCATACACTGTAAATGTTACGCCTTCTTGCTCTTCATATGCCATAGAGTCCGGTTTTACCAATGTAATCAATTTCGACAGTTTTTCCTTTACGGGCGTCGAAGAGTCACTTTTATTTCAGAACTCTTTTGTAGCTACTCCCTCATCTTACATGGAGATGTATGATATTTACAACGAAGCGAGGGAAAAAGAAATGCCCATATTTGTGAGCTGTGACGCGCTGTTACATACCTATCATAAATTATACGACAAAACACTCCAAACCGCGGAAACGAGACAACTAACCCTGGATATAGAAAACCTTACCGATGAACTTATCGTAAGCATTAATGAAAAGTGGACATCGGTGAGTGATTCTTCCGTAAAGGAAGCATTAAGATTAAATCTCGCGTATCTCAGCGTAGCGAAAAGTCTTCTCGATACTTTGTTTGTACCAATACCTGAAGTAGAGGCACTTGTGGATTCGGAACTCACGTATATTGAAGCCCACGCGGGCCTATCTACTTCACCCATATTCGATTACTTTGAGGACTACAGTCAATACGTTCCTAGAGGTCATTACACGATAAGCGACACACTGGAACGTTACTTTAGAACGATGATGTGGTACGGCAGAATGGCTTTTGTAAACGACCAAACCGAGCCGGCACTAACAACTCCTCAAACAAGAATGGCTATCCTTTTAATCCATTCGATATATAATACTGAAATAGGCGAAGAATCCGGTATTAATGTCTGGGAGAGAGTTTACCTGCCCACTGTTTTCTATGTAGGTAAAACCGACGATATTAACATTTATCAATATACTGAAATAATGGAAGAAATTTACGGAGAAAATTTCGCTTCACTACCGGTCGACACTTTCGCGAATGACTCGCTCCTTGGAAAATTTAACACAAAAGTGGACTCGCTGCCGGGTCCCGAAATAAGAACTACTACCCCAAAGGGCTTCAGATTCATGGGACAGAGATTTGTTCCGGACGCATACATGTTTGATCATCTAACAAATCCTATAGACAGAACCCTTCCCAAGGGTTTAGACGTAATGGCGGTACTCGGATCCGACAGAGCTGTTGAAATATTAAATGAAGTGTATTCCGAACCCGGCTGG
>CAZVXD010000083.1:0-7782 GCA_964631335.1 uncultured bacterium | reverse complement strand
GTAGCAATTCCTAAAGGTATTATTAAATTGGCTAATACATCTATCATTTTGAAAGCTCCTTAATAATCTCCTTTATGTCGGGGACTTGGGAGATTTTATATTTTTTTATAAAAGAGATTTTTCCTTTTTCGTCCACGATTATGTTGACTCTGAAAGAAAATCCTTGAGATTTACTGAAAACACCATAATTTTTTGCCGTCTCTCCGTGCGGCCAGAAATCAGACAGCAATTTAGTTTTTTTTATCTTTAAATTTTTCGCCCAGGCGGCTTTTGAAGGAATAGGGTCGACGTTTATTCCCAGCGCGACTGTATTTAGTTTTTTAAATTTTTCGTTATTTTTTTCAAGAGAAAGCATCTGTTTGGCGCAGACGTCGGTCCAGGCTAACGGATGAAAAGAAAGTAAAACCTTTTTGCCTTTAAGGTTTTTGAGCTGTATGCTTTTTCCATTCTGGTCTTTAAGCTCAAAATTGGGCGCTTTTTCTCCTTTTTTTATCACATTCAACCTCCATTGATTTTATTTTTCAATTTTTTATTTTAACCTAAGGCTACATCCAATATCATCATAACCGTGAATCCTATCATAGCACCCATTGTTGCCAGATCCGAGTTACCTCCGTGTTGAGATTCCGGAATGACTTCTTCTACTACCACAAATATCATAGCTCCCGCGGCGAAAGCCAAAAAGTAAGGAAGTAAAGATTGGGCGGATATAACAAAAAAGGCTCCTAAAACTCCGGCCATAGGTTCTACGATACCGGATAATTGCCCAAAATTAAAGCTTTTAATTCTTGATAAACCTTCTTTTCTTAGAGGCATTGCCACAGCTATTCCTTCGGGAAAATTTTGAATGCCTATACCGAGAGCAAGCGCAATAGCTCCTCCGAGCGTGGCTTCAGGCATACCTGTAGCCGCTGCCCCAAAAGCGACACCGACAGCGAGACCCTCGGGAAAATTATGTAAAGTTATCGCAGTAACGAGCAAAACTGAACGCTGCCAGGATGTTTTGATTCCTTCCGCTTCACTTCGAGCATAGCCTAAATGCAGGTGAGGTAAAATCCTATCTATTATTCTTAAAACCACACCTCCCAAAAGAAATCCAACCGCAGGAGGTACCCACATCGGAATGTTCTGCCCCTTACTCATTTCAATAGAAGGCGCGAGTAAAGACCAGTAGCTTGCCGCGATCATGACGCCTGCGGCAAATCCCAACATCCAATCCAACAGTTTCTTGCTTACTTCTTTTGTAAGAAAAACACTTGCCGCTCCAAGCGCGGTCAAAAGATAAGTAAATAAGGTGGCGAGCAGAGCCTGTATTATGGGTGGCAGACTGGTTAAAAACTCCATTCTTTTTGGAGGTTTTTATTCTTCTATCTTTTTAAAGTCTTCTTTTCCTACGCCGCATACAGGACATACCCAATCGTCGGGAATATCTTCAAAAGCGGTACCGGAAGAGACTCCACCATCGGGATCTCCCTTTGCGGGATCATATATGTAACCACAGAAAGTGCATTCGTATTTATCCATTTTTCCGTCCTCCTTTTTCCAACTCGCGACAGTTTAAATATTTAACTTCTCCCTGCATTTCTTACAAATACCGGAATAACAAACGTGTTGTTCTTCAATCAGATGACCGTCTATTTCTTTTTTATCTTCAAAAATTATTGTGCTGTCTAAATCGTAAAAATTACCGCATTTTCTGCATCTAAAATGAGGATGACAGTCTGCGTTTACATCGTATCTGACTTCCCCTTCTACTACCTTCATTGTGTTCAGTATTCCTTTTTCCGTAAAAAGCTTTACAGTATTATAAACTGTTGTTTTAGAAAGTGTGGGTATTTTTTCGGATATTCTTTCGTATATATCCTTAGCGGTAGGATGATCCCTATTTTCCATAAGGAATTTGAATATCTGAATCCGTTGTATGGAAGGTTTGATGCCATTTTCTATTAATATTTCTTTTGTTTTTTTCATATTGGTAATAGAATAAATGATTTTTCAAATTTGTCAAGGGTTCAGAATTGTAACCGTTATAAACCTTAAAGTCGTAAATATTTTTTCAAAGTGTTACGCATAAAGACGTTAACCGGGGCATGATGTAGCGCGGGGTTTTATACCCCGCCGTGCCAAAACTCACAATTTAGCTAGTCGTTACATGTTCTACATGTGAATAATTGGTGTGGTGAGGTGTTTTTGAACAGCGTATATTTTTTTCTGTGTTCTATATAGTGAAAATGTAACAAAGGATATGCTTGACAAAGAATTGAAATAAAGTATTTATAGTTTAGATTATTTAAATAAATAAGATGAATATAGAAAAATTAACGGTTGGAATTTTAGAAACAAATTGTTATATCCTTAAGGGAGAAAAGAAGGGAATTATAATAGATCCGGGAGAAGAACCGAACCGAATATTGGAATCTGTTTCCGCCCTTCAAATAGATTTGATACTTCTTACCCATAATCATTTCGATCATATCAGAGCGCTGCCAGCGGTTTTGGAGGCGACTTCTGCAAAAGTAGCGATACATCCTTTAGACGGTATAGCCGAAGCAGATATAGAGCTTAAGGATGGCGCAAAGATACAGTTCGATGGGAAAGAAATTTCGGTTATGTATACTCCCGGGCATACACCGGGAAGCTGTTGTTTTCTTTTAGGAGAAAGTCTTTTTTCGGGTGATACTTTATTTTCCGGCGGTTGGGGTAATACATCTTTCGCGGGAGGCAGCGAAAAAGCTATTTTCAGAAGTATTAGAGAAAAATTAATGAATTTGCCGGATCAAACTATCGTTTATCCGGGTCACGGAGAAGCAACTACTATAGGCGAAGAAAGGTCTTTATACTGTTAAATTTTATTTTTTTTCTCATCCATAAAAACCAGTCAAAGAATATTAAGAACAATAAAGAAATAATAAAAAACCAATTGTGTCGCAGGTTTATCCATATTTCTTTTTCTTTTGGCTCGAAATTTTTTTTGCCAAAATCCTTATACCATTCCCCGCCTCCGCTCATCGCGGCTATACCTTTAAGCATCAGGGTGTCTAAGCCCAATCTGTCTTTTGGTGCACTTACGACAAGGACGGAATCTTCGATACTATGTGATTGCAAGTTTAGCTTGAAATAATGTAAACCGGGGTCCGGCTGTCTAAATACTATAGAATCTTCTGAAAATTTTATTTGTTTTCTGTCCCAGTATAATTCTTTAACCGAATTTTCATTTTCTTTGAATTTGATGATAAAATCGTTTCCTTCCAGTAATCTATTGGAATAATATATGGATGTTTCTTCGGATATTAATTCTTTCAATGATTTATCCATTAGTTCCTCGAAGAAATTTTGAGGATATAGTTGTCCCGCGGACAGGGCGAGTTTCCATAGTTCAAGATAAATGAGCTGAATAACCGAACCCTCTGCGTATTGCATCTTATATCCGAGAGTTTCCCCGTTTACCGAAAGTGCTTTTGAATTCCTCCTGACCCCACCCGGTTTTAAAAAATAGCTTTCCGGGAGTTTTCCCGAGTATTTGGTTAAGGTTGGAGCTATTACTGGTAAGAAATTCAGATTTGAAGTAACCGGGCTTATAACGATTACTTTACCCATTTTTTTTAGATAGTTTTCTATATTTTCTTTGTATTTAACAGGATCATTTAAGAAGCAAATGATGTCAATGTTTTGTGAGAGATGAAGACGAATATTATCTTTTTCGTTTGTGCCTACTTCCCAATTTTTATCTTCGAAGTAACGTCTAACGAATTTGTAGTTCCAATCCGGCGGCTCACTTATTATTAGTAATTTTCGTTTTTTTCTAACATCGAGTGATAGGTTTGTTCTATCTATTGTGTCCTTATCGATCAGGAGGTTTATCCGTATATTTTTTTTACCGGGAGAAGGCATGAAAGCAAAGTTTAATATACCTTCCTTTTTTATATTTTCTTTAATCGTTTGATTTTCTGTGTTTATTTCCAGGAGAGCCGTATCGGGGATTTTGTAATATACTGTAATTTTTGCCGAATCACCTTCTTCGATTGAATTAGGTCCGTAAGCGGATATAAGTCCTGTGTAAGCTTTATCCTTGATTTCTGGAAGTACGAAATAAATAGGTATTCCTATTTTGTCTGCTAATTTTATCGGATTTGTCCCTTTTGTATTTGAGCCGTCCGAATATAGGATTATGAAGCTTGCGTCCGGGAGGGTCTTCGATGCTTTAAGTATTGCCTTTCCTATGTCGGTCCCGGTTTCTTCCGTTCCGAAATAAAACTTTTTTATGGTATGGTGCGATTCGATTTCTACCTCTTTCGCTGATTTCATCGATTCGCTCTTATCTATTAATAGGATTCCGTAAGGTGTAATTTTTTTCTTGAAATGAAAACCCGGGTGAAAAATCATCAATATAAGTAGTCCCAGAATAACCCACTGGGTAATGCGCATTTTCATTCTAAATTTATAGCGCTTTCCGGAAAAATTTTCTTGATTCTCTCTGTAAGATAAGAATCCAGTGAAGCAACAAAACCATCAGTCAAATATTTCTCCCACGCTTTTTGGACTTCTATATCTTCTAATCCTTTCATTTCTTTCACCCAATTCTTAAATGCGGTCTTTTCTATTCCCATGGAATGGGTTAGAATCAGGCATCTGCTTTTGTTTTTCTCAAGAGAAAGAATTTCAATCCAGTTTAAAACTTCCTGAACAGCCCTTTTGATTTCGTTCTTTTGGGGTTTAATGAAAATCGATTTGATTTTATCTTTTGACACATAAATAAGAAATGGAGAAGGGGCTGTTTCCGGAGAGAATCTTATTTTAAGATTTCTGTTATTCATGAGTTTTAAAAAAACAAGAAAAACGCAGAAATCTTCAGAAAAAGGAGAAGGTGAAATGTTTGCTATAAAGTTTTCTTTTCCCGGATAAATATGTTTGCCGACCACTCTTTTTAGTTTATAGTATGCGTTGGAATTCGAAATCAATGTATCGGGAATCAAGTTGACTATATCTATTATTTTTTCTTCGTTTATTTTTCCGGTAATACTAACAGTTATACTAATAATGGGAGAGGAATTTCCGTTTATATCATTGAGCGTGAGACGGAGTAAATTAGTCGGACCATCTTCATTCCTTTGTGAGAAAATTTTGTTTTGTGAAAGTAGTTTTATGAAACGGGTAAGGGTTGCAATTGAATCCATATCTTTGAGATAAAAATAATTGTAGCCGGTTTTTTCAAAGAAATTTTTTCCGGCAGAGTTTATTTTTGCCGAAGGGTTTAATTCTATACCGACTGAAACTTCCTTTATCCTACAATTTTCGTCTTTTAGAATTTGAATTCCTGATGGTAAAAGTAGCTCGGATATGGATACAAAAAAAAGTATTATTCCCATTCAATGGTCGACGGAGGTTTAGAACTTATATCGTAAACCACTCTATTGACTCCGGAGACCTCGTTCAAGATTCGGCAGGCTATTTTTTTAAGATCATCTCTTTCGAACGGAAACCAGTCGGCAGTCATGCCGTCTTCACTTGTGACAGCTCTCAAAGCTATTAGGTTTGAATATGTACGGGTATCTCCCATTACCCCTACGGTTTTGACAGGTATGAATACAGCGAATGCCTGCCATATTGAATCGTATAAATTAAGTCCTTTTAAAGTTTTTATAAATATGTAGTCTGCTTCTTGCAAAATATTTATCCTTTCTTTTGTTACTTCTCCGAGGATTCTAACTGCGAGACCGGGGCCCGGAAAAGGATGTCTGCCGTAAACTTCTTCGGGTATTTTAATTAATTTAGCGATTTTTCTTACCTCGTCTTTGAAGAAATCTTTCAAAGGTTCCATTAATTTAAGTTCCATTTTTTCGGGAAGCCCTCCGACATTATGATGTTTCTTTATTGTATGAGAAGGTCCGATATCGGAAATGCTTTCGATCCTATCGGGGTAAAGAGTTCCCTGTATCAAATATTTCGCTCCTATTTTCTTTGCTTCTTTTTCAAAGACCTGTATAAATTCTCTGCCGATTATCGTTCTTTTCTTTTCAGGATCGACTACATCTTTTAATGCATTCAGGAAATATTTTTGTGCGTTTACGATTTTTACACCGAGACCGAGTTTTTCGGATATTTCTTCTATTTCTTTTGATTCTCCTTTTCTCATAAGTCCGGTGTCAACAAATACCGGGATGAATTTATCTCCTAGAATTCTTTTTGCAAGAACTGCGGATACTGTAGAGTCAACTCCTCCGCTGTAAGCAAGAACAGCCTTGCCTTTATCTCTGTATTTACTCTTTATCTCTTTTTGAGCAATCTCCAAAAGAGAAGAAGGGGTCCAATCGCCTTGTGCTTTGCATATTGAATACAGGAAGTTTTCCAGTATTTTTTTTCCTTCCGGTGTGTGAGTTACTTCCGGGTGGAATTGAAGACCGTAAATATTTTCTTTTTTTATCGCGGCGAACTCAGAATTGGGCGTTTTTCCTATAACTTTGAATCCGGGTGGTATTTTGATTAATTTGTCACCATGGCTCATCCAAACCGTAGTTTTTTCCTGAATCCCTTCAAAAAGAGAATCACTTACGGGGTAAAACTCGGAATACCCGTATTCTCTTTTTGGAGAGTTTAAAACATCTCCTCCGAAAATCTTTCCGATCAGCTGCAAACCATAGCATATTCCTAAAATCGGAATGCCTAATTCAAATATCTTTTTGTCTGGTATTGGAGCGTTATTTTCGATTACACTCCAGGGACTTCCCGATAGAATTATTCCTTTAGAATCGGCTAAATTTTTCGCGGGAGTTTTTGGCGAAAATACTAGAGCACGTGTTTTGAGTTCTCTTATCCTTCGGGCTATAAGATGGGTATACTGAGAACCAAAATCCAGTATTGCGATTTGCTCACTCATTTAAACCTTTTAACCGCCTGATGGCTTTAGCTCTGTCTTTTGATGAGAAAACATATGAATTCGTTATAATAACATTAGCGCCGGCTTCTAACACAGAATCGATTGTATCGTCGTTTATGCCTCCGTCGACTGCTATATCGATGTCAGGGCGCAATTCTCTTATTTTTTTTATTTTTGAAAGAACTTCGGGAATAAACTTCTGGCCTGAAAAACCGGGGTATACGCACATTATGAGGACAGAATCAATCTGGTCTAAATAAGGTATAACCGCGTCCGCGGACGTATCCGGGTTTAGAACTATCCCGCATTCGGCTTTCGTATCATGTATTTTTTTTATTATTTTTTCAGGATTTCCGTCGGATTCCAGATGAAAATAAATTAGATAGCAGCCCGCTTCGATAAAATCTTCAATATATTTTTCCGGATATTGTATCATTAAATGCGCTTGGAGAGGAAGTTTGGTTAATTTTTTTATTCCTTTTATTACTACCGGTCCGAATGTCAAATTCGGAGCGAAAACTCCGTCAATAACATCGAGATGCACGGAATCTCCGCCTGCCTTTTCAATGATTTTTAAGTTTTCTCCGAGTATAGAGAAATCCTCTGCCAGAATAGATACCGATACGTGGATTTTATTATTCATTTTTTTGAATTTCCATAGTTACCGTGCCTCCGTCCGTCAAATCGTGCGGATCGAGACACTGGACAAAAAGGTTTTTTTCTCTTCCTAGACCGAGTTCTTTAGCGGAAATCCCTTTCGCGAAAGCGTTGTAGTATGGCATTATAGAAGCCAGAGAGTGCATGCACACCGGAATTTCGCTTTCGAGTTTGTATCCTTGTTTGATGAAGAATTTGTCACCCACTTCGTATACAGGACATTTGCCGCATATTCTGACAATTTTTACCGT
>CAZVXD010000082.1:0-7822 GCA_964631335.1 uncultured bacterium | reverse complement strand
AACCATGCCCGTTCGAGCTCCGAGGTATTTTCCTGAACAGTACTCCTTACTCATTGGGCTTTTTTGTCAAAAGTCCGTGCCCGTTCGGTTGTCGAGGCATTTTTCTTGAGCAGTACCCACTTACTTTCTGAGATTTCAAAATCTAAAACCGTGCATGCTCGGTTTACGAGACGCAAATCTTTCCTGCAATTCCTCTGATTTTTATCTGTGGTATTATTAATGAAAAATGGGGATTGTCGGGAAATAAAGGTATAGGTAGGGCAAACCTTCAGGTTTGCGAGTTTATCTTATTTGGTTTCTTTCAAAACTTTCCTGACAATTTCACAGAGTTCTTCGTATTGATAGGGTTTTCTTACCATTGCGTTGAAGCCGTGTTTTTTAAATTCAGACATTACTGGATTATCGGAGTAGCCACTTGAAACTATGGCTTTAACGTCAGGGTTTATTTTTCTCAATCCTTTTAAAGTGTCTTCTCCTCCCATTCCTCCCGGAATAGTAAGATCCAGTATTATAAGGTCGAAAGGTTTATCTTCACTCATTGCCTTCTTATACATAGACAATGCTTCTTCTCCGTTGGAAGCGCCTTTAACTTCATATCCGAACATTGTTAAAGCTTTTATAGCCGCGTTTCTAACAAAAGATTTATCATCCATTATAAGGATTTTACCTTTCCCTTTAGGAATTATTTTTGTCTCTTCGGCTTTTGCTTTTTCTTTGTCTACAGCAGGAAGATAAACAAGAAAGGATGTCCCTTTCTCCAATTCCGATTTAACAGTGACGCAGCCTTCGTGTCTTTTAATTATTGAGAATACAGTCGAAAGCCCCAGTCCGCTTCCCTTTTGTTTGGTTGTGAAAAATGGATCAAATATTTTGGATAAGACTTCTTCGGGTATTCCTATTCCCCTATCCTGTACTTCTATCATAACATGTTTGCCTTTTTTTAAAGGTAATGCAGCATCTTCTTCTACCATCAGGTTTTTAGCCCTTATGGTTATGTGTCCGCCTTCTGGCATAGCTTGATCCGCGTTTAAGATCAAGTTGTTAAAAACCTGAGAAAGTTGTCCTTTGTCGGCCTTAATATCCCAAAGGTTTTCGGGAAATTTAAGGTCGCACCTGACGTTTGAACCGCTTAATACGAAGTTCGCCGAATTTCGTATTAGATCTTCGACATTGGTGTTAACCTTTACCGGACTTCCTCCTTTCGAAAAAGTTAAAAGTTGCTGGGTAAGACTTCTCGCGCTCTGAGCCGCAGATTCTGATTCCTGTAGTATATCGTAAGCGTCATCCTTGGGATCGAGATGTAACTTAGCCAGAGAAATGTTTCCCAGTATACCGGTTAGGAAATTGTTAAAATCATGAGCGATTCCTCCCGCGAGTACTCCCAGAGATTCCAGTCTGTCAGCTTTTTCTCTCTCTTTTTCCATATCTTTATATTCCGTGATATCCCGGATAATACCCATTGAGGATTCTATTCCCTGATAAGTTATTTGTCTGATAGAAAATTCGCAGAAGCGCAGATCGCCTCTTTTGGTGATTATAGTTGCTTCATATACATCAGGCATTTCCTCGCCTTTTTCTCTTCTGCGTTCCATTTCTTTAACTATATTTCGATCATCTTCGTCTATTATTTCCCAGACCTCCATTCCGTAGAGCTCTTCTTTACTATAACCTGTAATATGACAGAGATGATTGTTGACGAATAAGAATTTGTTGGCTTTAAATATGCAAATACCTTCTCTGCTGTTTTCCACCAGTATACGGTACTTTTCTTCGGATTCCTTTAGTGTTTCTTCTGTTTCTATTTCTTTTGTTATTTCTTTTACGACTCCAACTATTCCATAGATATAGCCGTCCGGATTTTTAAGAGGGAGGTACATTTCTGAGGTAAATATTCTTGTTCCGTCTTTTAATTCGTATGGTATTTTATCTCTTTTTACGACTTCCCCTTCCATGGCTTTTTTCATCATTTCATCGACTTTAGCATATTTTAAATTGGGAAATATTTCCCATGGTACTTTTTTACTATTTATAGCTTTGTTTTTTTGAATCCCGGTTATTCTTTCCATAGAGTTATTCCAATAGGTGAAATGAAAATCTTTATCCATAACCAGGATCCCATCTTCCATCGATTCCAGAGTATTAGAAAGAAGTTCTTCTTCTCTGCGGAGTTCTTCTTCTGCTCTTTTAAGGTTTGTAATATCTCTTGAGATACCTATAATACCGATAACATTACTATCCTTATCGTAACGCGGAACTTTTGTGTATGATGCCCAGTGGAGCTTTCCGTCAGGAGCAAGGTATTTTTCTTCCTGATTCAGAAGCGGTTCTTCTTTACTCATTATGTTTTGTTCTTCTTCGAAATACTTTTCCGCGGTTTCTTTTTCTTGAAAAGAAAAATCGCTTTTGCCTATCATTTCTTCTCTTGCGAGATTGTATTTTTCTGCTTTTGATTTACTTACCTCCACGAAGCGGCAATCTTTGTCCTTAAAAAAAACTTTATCGGGAGTAAGCTCTAAAAAAGAATCCAATAAGTTCTTTCTGAAAACGAGTTCTTCCCTCGCTTTTCTTTCCTGGGTTATGTCTGTCAGTGAAGCCATGTAACCATATATTTTGTTATTCTTGTCAAAAAGAGGCATTATTTTTATAAAACAGAAAAAAACCGAACCGTTCTTTTTAATGCTTAAATGTTCTCCCGAGTATGCTTCTCCTTTAGACACTTTTTTAAAAATATCTCTGCAAACCTCTTCGGAATTCGACTCAGCCATTAACAACTCGAGCGGTTTGCCTTTGAGGTCGGAAAAAGTATATCCGAACAAATCTTTTGTCGCTCTATTCGCATAATCGATATGTTTTTCTGTATTCATACGTAAAATAGCGCTTGTAGATTGTTCGATGAGATCGTTTAATTTGCTTATTTCCCTCTCAGCTTTTTTCATTTCGGTAATGTCTCTTATCAAGATAATAGCTGTTTCTTTTCCGGTTCTGGTAAACCTGGCTTCCCATTTTTTTATTTTATCTTTAATGGGCAGTTGGTATTCAAAACTTACGGTTCTTCCGGTTTTTATTGCTTCTTTAAGCTTTTGTTTTCCCTGACGTGCTATATCTTTGGGAAGGACGTCCTCCATTTTTTTGCCCGTAAAATTTTCGGGTTTTGCGAACAAGCTATCTTTACTGCCCGTGTAATAAGAGAGAAAAGTGCCGTCTTTCTTTATTTGAAATAATAAATCGGGTAATGCGGATAGTATCGCCCGATTTCTGGCTTCGCTCTCTTTTAATTGTTCATCCGTTTCTTTTTCCTGTGTTACATCTCTTGAAATGCCGAGAGTCCCAATTATCTTTCCTTTTTCGTCAAACCTCGGAACCTTAGTCGTTGAAACCCAAGTTGCCCTTCCGTTGGGGTATGTTTCTTTTTCTATCTTTGCTTGAATCGATTTGCCGGTTTTTATTATTTTTTGTTCGTCTGAAAAGGCCTGTTCCGCGTGTTCTTTTGTGAAAAAGTCAAAATCGGTTTTTCCTATCATTTCTTCGGGACTATTTACTCCGATCCAATCACTCAGAGATTTACTTACGGCCACAAAACGGCTTTTCTTATCTTTAAAGTAAATGTGATCGGGAGCTTTATTTAGTAGAGATGAAAGCAGATTGTTTTTGAACCCCAATTCTTTTTGAAGTACATCGATTCGTTCTTGGAGTTTAGCTTCGGAGTTTTTTTTCTCAGTAATATCTTCCAAAAAGATTAAAGAACCTATATATTTTCCGTTACTGATATATTTAGGGAAAGAGAAGCTGCGTAAAGTTTTCTTTTTTTCTTTACCTGCCGGAATCTCGAATTCTGTTAGAATATCTTCTTTTTTTATTTCACTCTTTATTTTTTTAAATGAACCGGAGCCTACAAAATCTTTTAAATTTTTTCCGGTTAATTTTTCCTTCTCCGCTCCAAAAAGACTATCGCAATAAGGATTTGCTATAAGAAATATCCCTTTTGGATCTAAAAAACACGCCGGAATATTTATTTCTTTGATTACGGAAGAATAAATAAAATGGTTATCCGTAAGTAAATCGTTCCCCCCTTTTTTTGATTTTTTATCAGTCATTTTTATTTGACCCTTTAATAATGTAAGAGTGTATTAATTTTAAAGATTTAGTAATTTGCGTAAACTTAATATTTACATACAAGAGCAATTAAATCTCCATAATCTTAACTTATGCTTAAAGTATAGTTTGTCAAGGGTTATTGTCGCCGGGTGCCGTTTTTGGTATTAGAAATCGATAATATGTTTTGTGATTAAGGGATTAACTTTACAAAAGTGATTTTATGTCTTTGTATCTGTCTTCGTAGTAGGGTAAGCCTGTTCCCAGGACGTTTCTTATTTCAGATTCAGCCCTTTCGATTCTGTCCTCGGCAGGTGGATGTGAAGATAAAAGTATCAGTATCGAGGGAGGGCGGGTGCCCTGCATTTTTTTGAATTTTTCGAAGACTTCGATCATTCCTTTCGGATTATATCCGGCGTTTTTTGCGTATAGGATTCCGTATCTGTCCGCTTCAAACTCGTTATCTCTGCTGTATCCCTGAAGTATGAGTGATGCCGCAACATTTACTATGTCGCCCGTGGCGCCTTCGGCTTTATCTCCCAGTGCGATTTGAGCAAGAATGGAATACCCGTATATATTCTGTAATTTCTTTATAGAGTGTCTTGCCACCAGATGGCTGACTTCATGAGCGAGAACAGCCGCGAGCTGGGCTTCGTTGTCCAGAGTTTCGAGTAATCCTGTATAGATATAAATAAATCCACCGGGACAGGCAAAGGCATTTATTTCTTTTTTATCTATTACTTTAAAGGTGTATTCGATATCGTTCCTGTCGCTTACTCGCGCGATTTTTTGTCCGACGTTATTTACGTAAGTCTGCACGCTTTTGTCTTTCAATAGTCTTTCTTGAGATTCTACTTCAGCCGCGACCTGACGACCTATTTCGACCTCTTCCGCGGTGGAAATAAATATAAAGTCTGTTTTCCCGCCGGGACCGGTGGTTACGCATGATATACTGAATAAAATTAAAAAGACAATAAATTTTCTCATAAGAGAATTATATTAAATTTGACTTCTTAGTCAATAGGCGAATTCTTCCGGGAAGAAAATTTTTATCAATAGAGGTTAGATAAGTTAGCCGTTCGAGCAATGAATCCGCGACTGCCGGCTATATAAACTCGACCTCCCGGGAGAGTTTTAACACCCTGAATGTTTTCATGCCTTGGTAGATCGGAAATCTTCCAGTTATTACCGCCATCTGACGTTACAAGGATGATTCCTCTTATGGGTGGTCCGCTCTGATACCAGGAACCACCCTGCCCTCCTACCGCTATTCCGGTATTTTGATCCGTGAAATGAATATCCGTTAGAGCTGTTTCGGTACCGCTCGTTTGTTCGGTCCACGTTAGCCCTCCGTCTTGTGTGTGCAGAATAGTTCCTTTTTCCGAAAGAGCCGGATTAAGATCATGGCTGCCACCGGGACCAAAACCCACAGCCCAACCGTATTGTGAATCTTGAAAGTAAACACCGTACAGGTGGTCGGTAACAGGAGATTGCGCCGTGATCCATGTCTGCCCACCGTCTTCCGTACGAAGAATTACTCCGCTTTTGCCGACTGCAACGGCATGATTGGAATCTAAACAGGCTACATCCAGCAGATGTGTATTCTCCGGTATGGAATACTCGGTCCAGTTCCGTCCTCCGTCCTCTGTAACTGCCAGGCGGTTTTTGCCTGCGGCAACGGCTCTGGTATCCGTAAAAAAGTCAACCCCGTTCATGTTGAGTTCTTCCCCGGTGGGTCCTGTGCCGAAAGGATAGGAATCAGGTACGTTCCAGCTTTGTCCGTCATCAGAGTAAACTACATAGCCATGTAGACCTACAGCGATACCCGAGGTAGGATTCGCATAAGCGATATCGAACATCGGATAATTATTTCCCGTGCATTGAGGACACCAGGTTTCTCCGCTGTCTTGCGATACTGCGATTGTACCGCCGTATCCGCATACTGCCACAAAATTGTCCCCCAGAGCTTCAATACCCAATAGGTCCTGGACCGTGACACTTCTGGGGCCTTGCCAGGAGTTTCCGCCGTTCCTGGTTGTAAGTATGGTGTTACCATAACCCCCAATCGCGCCGCGATTAGGACTTATGAAATCGACGCAAGTCAGTGGTACGTCTGTCCAGCTCGGTTGTATTTCCCAATCGGAAGAAGAGCCGGAATTGCGCATAATTAAGCCGAAACCCCCAACCGCAGTGCCTTCGTCAGGATTAGTGTAGGACAGATGAGAAAAAAGTTTATCGGTTATTATCGGAAACCAGCTCTCTCCTGCATCCATAGTTCCGAAGACTCCATAGCCGTGAGACTCTATATATCCTGCTACATAGGCTGTGGTATCGTCGACAAAAGAAATGTCTGTGAAGCTTCCTTTTGTTCCTCCCAGACTGTTTCGAATATTTGTATCTATCTCCTCCCAACCTACGTTCTGCGGGCT
Organism: uncultured bacterium; assembly: GCA_964631335.1. Lineage (GTDB taxonomy): Bacteria > Hydrothermota > UBA3072 > UBA3072 > UBA3072 > JAFGHJ01. Next base: position 1,301 of record CAZVXD010000082.1, on the reverse strand, counting down.
GCCGATCTCTCGTATGTTTGGTTCTCCGGTGATTCCATCTGTTGTTCGGATACCGCTAATACCGGCACCACTATGCGAGAAGTGCTTTGTTCCCCCTACAGCGATACCGAAATTGTCGTTGGCAAAATCTATTGCATAGAGTTCGTTTCCAGCGTAGTTCCAACTCCAGGTTTGCGCTCCGTCATTTGTCCAGAACACAATTCCTGAAATGTCGGGTCCATGACCCACTGCTACACCGTTATTTTCATCCGCGAAATAAATATCACGAAAGTGCCACATGGTGCCGCCGGGTTCATGTGCAGGATTGGTGGGGAATTCAAGTGTGTTTTCCCATGTAATTCCTCCGTTAGTTGTACGGTAGATTTTATGTGGATCTCCAGCCGCATATCCTGTGTCGCGGTTTAGAAAAAAGACCGCCCTTATGGTGCTATGAGGTAGGGTTTTAGCAGGCAACCAGGTATTGCCGAAATTTGTGGTACGGAGGAACATTCCCTGAGTGCCTACTGCTACAATGCAGTTGCTGTCTACCACCTGAACATCCAGTACGTCAAATCGTCCACCAGAAGCAGTCCCCGCCACACTGGGATTTGGGTTGAGCTGCCACCACAAGCCGATTCTACCCTTGGGGGATCTGGGGCATCCGGGCAAAAAAGCTATTATAATCCAGATAACAAAGAAATAATAGAATCTTGAACGTGCAACATTTTTTGTCTTAATATTATTTTTCACTGATACACCTCCTTATTTTAATTAAGTATTAAACTTAATATATGTTTTATTCCGGAATGATAAGAGAATTTTTATTTCATGTCAAGTACGTTTTTGCGGTGCAATTATTTTAAGATTACTTCGCGTAGGTAAAGAGAAAAGTCGAACTCGTAATGACTAAAAAAACAAAAACTGCAGTTACTACATGTTCTACATGTAAGTAACTTAGTCATTAGTCGTTTGAGGCTGTGCCAAAATTCAAATATTTTTGTGTAGGGCGAACCTTTAGGTTTGCAAAATAATTGATTACCAGTATCTTAGCACGGCTAAAGCCGTGCCCTACGAGCGAAATCGATAATTTTGACCCAGCCTCGTTTGTCACCGGTCACTTGTCAAAAAAAATCAGTGCTCATTCGAGTGAATCAGTGGCTAATTATGGGTTGTTGGGTGAGTTTTAAACAATATCTTTTTTCTCTGCGTTCACTGTGGTAAATTTATTGTTTTTTTGAAACAATTTCCCATAGACTTGCGTCAAACCGATTAAAAGGAGGCAAAAAAATGATAAAATTCAAATTTCAATATAGATTCAAACA
>CAZVXD010000081.1:0-8031 GCA_964631335.1 uncultured bacterium | reverse complement strand
TTGAAAAGGAGATGACTAAGATAGAAACAAGTTCTGAAGAAATTACAGATATTATAAATCTTATAAATTATATTGCTGAACAAACAGAGCTATTATCAATAAATGCATCTATAGAAGCAGCTAGAGCAGGAGAAGCAGGTAAAGGATTTAGTGTTGTTGCTAATGAAATTAAACAACTGGCAGAAAAATCAACTCAATCTGCGAATCGTATTTATGAATTGATTTCTTATAATAGTAAAATAATACGGGGCGGTGTAGATTTATCAAGAAGTACAGGTCAATTATTAAAAGAAATAGCAATGACTACTGAATTATCAGCAGGAATTGTAAAAACAATAAATGAAGAATCAAAAAATATACAACTAAGTTCTAATGAAATTTTAGGTGTTATTAATTATATCGCAGAAGTAGCACAAGTTAACCTATTAGAGATTGAAAATGTTTCATCTGCTACAGTTGATCTTGGTGAACAGTCAGTTAAACTTCAAAGATTTATAGGGCAATTTGATGCAAGATCTGAAAAAATTAAGAGAATTAAAGGAGTAGAGTGAGAGATATGGCTACGCAGGTAAACGCGACCAGGATGGAGCTGCTCAATCTTAAGAAAAGGCTCAATATCGCGAGAAGGGGACATAAATTATTGAAGCAGAAGCAGGATGAGATTCTACGAATGCTTCAAAAGACCATTAATGAACTTTCTTCTATGAGAAAAGAGGTGGAAGAACAACTGTCTAAGGCTTTGAAGCAGTTTTTTCTTGCTCGCGCGTACCAGGATAAAAGCATTTTCGAAGGCTCTTTTTTAATGCTCGATACCGACATCGAATTATCGATGGATATGGAAAAAGTTATGAATGTTCCACTCCCTAAATATCAGAAAAAATTAGAGGGTGATATAGTGTCCTACGGATTCGCTATGACTTCTCCGGCCTTAGATGTCGCCCTTAAAAGCCTTATGAAAGTCTTCGAGCGATTAATCGAAATGGCTGAGCTTGAAAAAAGAATTATTCTTTTAGCGGAAGAAATGGATAAGACAAGACGTAGAGTAAACGCGCTTGAATATATTCTTATTCCTGAAATTGAGAGTTCTGTCCGGGATATAAATATGAAGCTGGAAGAAAGAGAAAGAGAGAAGAATTCACGCCTCATGATAATTAAGGATGTAATAAGAGGTTAGTTATGCCTTTTTTTCTTTTAGTTTTAAGCGTTTCTTTAACCGAGATTCAAGTTAATGCTTCAAATGATACAATAGCCAGGATGATTTCTATTTATCCCGAGATTGAAGGCAACGATTCTGTGGAGGCTTTGATATTTAAATTAACCAACAAGGAGCGCAAAATAAGAGGGTTAAAAGCTCTGAAAAAAGATAAAAGATTGACGATAGCCGCAAGGCAGCATTCGAGTGATATGTTGAAAAATAAATATTTGTCACATACTTCTTCTTCGGAAATTAATAAGACGCCGTTACAGAGGATATACAATTCCGGGTTACCTGTTCTTGCCGTTGGTGAAAATGTCGCGGAAAATTTTGGGAGTTCTGTTCCATATCTTTTTAAGAATAATCCCGATTCTCTCGCGGAAATAGTTATGAAGGAATGGATGGAAAGTCCTTCACATAGAAAGAATATTCTCGACCCCGATTTTTCACACATGGGAGTGGGTTCGGTCTCCGCTGAAAATGTTCATAAAGTTACTCAGAATTTCGCGGATGAGTCCGATTTTGCCGTAGATAGTATTATTGCGAAAGCTGAGAAAGATATTTATTTGATTTTATTTTACTTGAGTTCCATGGTATCTGATATTAGAGTTTTCTATGATGGTAAACCTCTGGAAGAAGATTCGGTATATATTTATTCGGGACTTATAGAGCTTCCGTTAAAAAAAGACGCGAGTCTTCATAAGATCGAACTCTGCTTGAAAGAGGACCAGTTTTATCGCTGCGGAGTCAGGCTTTTTGTTCATACCGGAATTCCGATAGAAACAATTATTCAACCTACCAGTTCAAGTTATAAGTAACAGGCTAGAAGCCAAGAAAATGTAAAAATCAAATATCAGAATATAAAATTACAAATTAAAATTTAAAAGTGGCAAAATATCGTCGAAAAATATTGAAAAATTAACTTTATAACAATTTATTCTACCAATGCGTCCTAATAATTTTTGCATTCTTATATGTCATTTTGCTTTTTAATTTTTGATATTTAATTTATTTCAGAAAGTATTACAAGAATAACACAAGTCTTTTTTTTCTAAAACCTAAAACCCAGGACCCAAAACCTAATTTTCCCCCTTGCATTTCTTTTAAGTTTTTATATTTTATGGGCAGTAAACATAAATTAGTTAAACTTAGATTAACTTAAGTGCTTTTTTCCAAAAATAAAAAGGAGGAATTACAATGGAAAAAATGGTGTACTTCTTTGGTGAAGGTAATGCAGAGGGTAATATTACAATGAAAAAAACCTTGGGTGGTAAAGGCGCTGGTCTTGCAGAAATGACAAACATAGGTGTTCCCGTTCCTCCGGGTTTTACCATTACTTCCCAGTGTTGTTTGTATTATGAGAAACATAAAGAGTATCCGGAAGGATTAGAAGATTCGATTAATGAAAACTTAAAAAAATTAGAAAATACAATGGGGCAGAAGTTTGGTTCCAAAGAAAATCCCCTTTTAGTTTCGGTGCGTTCCGGAGCAGCTATTTCTATGCCTGGTATGATGGATACAATTTTAAATCTCGGATTAAATGAAGGAATAGTTGAAAATTTAAAGAATGAGTTAAATCCTCGTTTTGTCTATGATAGCTACAGGCGTTTGATTCAAATGTATGGTGATGTGGTAATGGGTGTGGAGCATGAAGATTTCGAAAATATAATTCAGGAAACAAAGGATAAAAAAGGCGTAGAAAACGACGCGGATTTAACTGCCGATGATTGGAAAGAAATTGGTGGCAGATTTAAATCTCTTATTAAGGATAAAACAGGAAAAGATTTCCCGGAGAATCCCAAGGATCAATTGTTGGGCGCTGTTAACGCGGTTTTTTCTTCCTGGGATAATAAAAGAGCGAGAGAATACAGAAAAATAAATAATATCCCCGGTGATCTTGGTACAGCCGTAAACGTTCAGGCTATGGTGTTCGGAAACAGGGGAGAAGGTTGTGCTACCGGTGTGGCTTTTACCCGCAATCCGGCGACAGGAGAAAACACTTTTTATGGCGAGTATTTGCTGGACGCGCAGGGTGAAGATGTCGTTGCCGGAATAAGAACTCCCGGTCCGATTAGCCACAAACAAAAAGAAGAATCCGGTTCGGAAATCGACGCTTTTGAAGATGTAATGCCTGATGTGTATAACGAACTCGAAGAAGTAAGAAAAAAACTCGAAGAGCATTTTAAAGATATGCAGGACCTCGAATTTACGGTCGAGGAAAATAAGCTATGGATTCTACAAACACGAACCGGGAAAAGAACAGCTATGGCAGCCGTAAAAATAGCCACGAATATGGTTGATGAGGGTTTGATAGACCAGGAAGAAGCAATTATGAGAGTTAGCCCCGATCAGGTTGATCAGTTGCTGCATCCGATGATAGATCCAAAAGCCGATATTGAAGTGATCGCTAAAGGTCTTCCCGCCTCTCCGGGAGCTGCGTCAGGAGCAGTTGTTTTTACAGCTGAGGATGCTGTGAAAAAGGCTAAAGATGGGAAAAAAGTTTTACTTGTACGTCATGTTACATCTCCTGAAGATATTGGTGGAATGGACGCGGCAGAAGGAATTCTGACTTCACGAGGGGGCATGACTTCGCACGCGGCTGTTGTGGCGAGAGGTATGGGTGCTCCCTGTATTGTCGGAGCTGAAGATGTTTCCATAGATTACAAAAAGAAGATTTTTACTGTTGGTGACGTAACTGTAAAAGAGGGTGATCCCATAACAATCGACGGAACTACGGGTAGAGTTATCCTGGGTGATGTTCCTACTATAGAACCTGAAATTTCAGGTAATTTCGAAAAAATAATGAAATGGGCTGATAAGGTGAGGAAATTGGGAGTAAGAACCAATGCCGATACTCCGAATGACGCGAAAAAGGCGAGAGATTTTGGCGCGGAAGGTATAGGTCTTGCCAGAACAGAGCATATGTTTTTTGGTGAAGACAGGATTCCCGCGATGAGGGAGATGATTCTTTCCGATACTGCTGAACAGAGAAAAAAAGCTCTTTCCAAGATACTCCCTATGCAAAGAGGAGATTTTGAGGGTCTTTTTAAGGCTATGGACGGCTACCCTGTAATAATAAGACTTCTGGATCCCCCGCTGCATGAATTCTTGCCTGAAGACAAAAAGTCCATAGCAGCATTGGCTGAAAATATGGGTATTTCCGTCGAGAAGATCGAAGAAAAGATATCCGGTCTCCATGAAGCTAATCCGATGCTGGGTCTTCGCGGTTGCAGGCTAGGAATTCTTATTCCCGAAATAACCGAAATGCAGGCAAGAGCGATAATTGAAGCCGCTGTTAACGTGGCAAATGAAAATGTTAAAGTTATTCCTAAGATTATGATTCCTCTTGCCGGTAGAAAAGAAGAAGTTGCAGCTCAGAGAGAAGTTATAGAAAAAGTGGCAGAAAAGGTTTTTGAAGAAAAAGGAAAAACTGTCGATTACCAGGTAGGAACAATGATAGAGCTTCCGAGAGCCGCTTTGACCGCGGATAAAATAGCGGAAGTGGCTGATTTCTTTTCATACGGTACAAACGATTTGACTCAAACCACCTTTGGATTTTCAAGAGATGATGTTGGTAAGTATACTCCGGATTATATCGAAAAGGGTATTTTGCCGGCAGATCCATTCCAAACTTTGGACCAGGAAGGTGTGGGACAATTAATCGAGATAGGTTTAAAGAGAGGAAAAAAAACAAACCAGGACTTAGAAGTAGGTATTTGCGGTGAACATGGCGGAGACCCCGCATCGATCGAGTTTTGTCATAAAATCGGTCTCGATTATGTTAGCTGTTCCCCTTTTAGAGTCCCGGTGGCAAGACTTGCTGCCGCTCAAGCTGTTTTAAAGGAGAAAAAGAGCTAAAAAGGTTAATATAAGTTTCTATTTTTCGTACACCTCTACAAACAAGGGCCTTCGTGCCCTTGTTTGTTTTTACAAGGATTTCAACACAAAGCTTACGAAGAACACAAAGATATTAATTTTCTTTTTTTGTTGTTGTGAATAATTTTATACGGAAAATATTTTATTTGGCAGTCAACCGTTAATGCGTTTTTTTTGAAAGTTGACTTCTAAGAAAACCTTTATAACATAAGATTTATAATATGGAAGGAAATTTGAAACAATATTTTTTATATCCTGTTTATAAAGGAAATATTGCAACTATAGTTGCTCCTTCTCTGTTGTTTTCTCTTTTTGTTTTTCTTTCTCAAAAGTTTGCCAGTCTGATCGGTTCCTATGGGGCTGTGCCCGGATTATTATTATCAGTCGCTGTCGTTTGTTTTTCTTTAGATTATTTACGTCAAATAGTAAAATCCGCGGCTAAGGGTGAAATGCAGCCGCCTGAATGGAATATAGATAGAGTCGATTTGGAGGAGACGTTAAGAGGAGTAATGCCTTTAGCAGTCTCTTTTTTTGAGGTTTTGTTTATTATTATACCTGTTAATTTTTTAATTTCTCTGAGCAGAGATAACGCTTTCTGGAATCAGTTTGTTGGTGCATGGAAATTACTGATTTTAATTCCTTTTGCAATATTCTATCCTATAAATTTATTATCATACAGTATTTTTGATGATTTTATTATTGTTCGTTTATTTAAAATCTTGTCGAAGGCTTCCGTATTTAAGATTTTTACTGTATATATATTATTTTTCGCTGCTTTAATTTATTTTGTTTTGCTCCCTATATGGAAAAATTTCTTTATAATTTTTTTGTCATTCGGAATACTTTTTTATCTTTTTCAGATATGGGCATATGGTTTAGGCAGTGTATACGATAGAAACGTGAATTTTTTAAATAGAGGGTTGAAAAATTAGCATTAATCAATAAAATTAAATTATGAGTATTTCGAAGCCCAAAAACCCAAGGATATTGTATTTATCTCGCGGACGAGGGTTTAGCCATGCCATGTACGATTCCCTTATTCTGAGAGAACTAAAAAAAATGAATAAGAATATCTCAGTACTTGTTGCTTCCTACGATAAAGGATATACTTATTTTTTAAATAATAGAATTGAGGCTTTTAATCTCGGACTAAAGGAAAACGAAGAACTCACTTTGAAAGCGGGCTTTAGAATGTGGTCTCTTATACGTAGATTTAAACCCGATCTGGTAGTATCGGATGAAGTTTTTATCGTTCTTCATATAACTAAAGCTCTTAAAATTCCTTCTGTATTAATTACTCACTGGTTTTTCGAAACATTCAGCAAAAATCATCCTATGATCCCGGTGGTGAAAAAAGCAAACCATGTTATCTTTGTAGATACTCCTGAGTTTCATACAATTCCATTTGATTTTAATGTACATCTTACCTGTGTGGGACCGGTAATAAGAAAATTTGATTATACATTGAAGGATAGAAAAAGAGCAAGAAGAGAATTAGAAATTGGTTTGAGAGATAAAGTTATTCTGGTAACACCCGGAGGAAGGCATAAGAATAGAAGCGAATTATTGGAGATCTGTTTTAGAGCCTTTAAAGATTTGAAGGACAATAACTTAAAGTTGATAATTTTGTCAGGTGAACTTTGTGAGGAATATTCTAAGAGGCATGAGGTCGATAAAAGGGTAATTGTTAAAGATTTTGACTGGAAAATGGATAGGTTAATTGTTGCCAGTGATCTGGTTATTTGCAAGGGGACATTTATGACGACATGGGAGATAGCTTATTTGGGTGTTCCGTCGATATCTATCCCGGATACAGGGCATATAGATCAGTTTCATGTGAATAGAATGGCTGCCCATGGTTTTACGACGAAAATAGACCCGCGAAAGTTAAGCAAAAAGGTCCTGCTTGAAAAAATAAAAGAAAATCTATATAATGGAGTGAAAAAAGAGAATATATCGAAAAAAGTAAAAAAATTTATAAACGGTAGAGGGCAAAAAGACGCAGCTGAAGAAATAAATTATTTGGCAAACAAGGCCTTAAAATGAAGAATAAGAGAGATGTTAAGTTTGATATAATTTTTCTTTCTTACGATGAACCTCTTGCAGATGAACATTGGAAAAGATTAAAAAAACGCTATCCTTTTGCACGAAGAGTTCATGGGGTTAAAGGAATTTTAAACGCGCATAAAAAATGCGCTGAGATAGCAGAAACCGATTATTTTTTTGTAGTTGACGGCGATGCTTATATTCTTGACACCTTTAGTTTTGAAGATATTCCTTTTAAACTTTCCGAGGATTTTTTTTATATGTGGTCCAGTCGAAATGCCGTAAATGATTTAACTTATAGTAATGGCGGCGTGAAATTGCTTCCTAAAGCATTTCTGGACGATATAGAAGATTATGGTTTGGATATGTTTATTACTTTGCCGCATAAGAATATTAATGAAGTTGCTTCATTAAGTAGATTCAACGCTAATCCTTTTTATTCCTGGCGTGCCGGTTTCAGAGAATGCGCTCAGCTCGCTTGTAATGCCTGTAAGCATTCCAAGGAAATAAAGAGACAGTTACGGATATATATTTTAAATATTTGGTGTAATAAAGGTTTTGATAGAGAATTCGGAATGTGGTGTATTAAGGGAGCTCGCGCCGGGAGAAGATATGGTATGGAAAATAGAAGAAATGAAAAGTCGATAACAATGATTAACGATTTTGACTGGTTGAGAGACAGGTTTTATTACGAGTTGGAAAAAGGTTATTTTAAAGATATTGCAAGTGAACTAAAAGAGGATCAGAAACCCTGACAGCATTTTGAGTTCTTTATTTGTTATCTGAAGTTTTGATTTCTTCTTTTAAAATCAAACACTATTTTTACTAAAAAAAGTTCAAAGGAGGTATAATGAATAAGTTAAAAGTTTTTTCTCCTTCTTTCAGAGATGGAGAGTTTATACCGGATAAGTTTA
>CAZVXD010000080.1:0-8447 GCA_964631335.1 uncultured bacterium | reverse complement strand
CCTTGCCACTTATGTACCCGCTTCCGACCATTGCCTTTTTACTTGTAATTTCATATATTTCAGCATAATCCTTGCCGTATCTTTTGGAAAGTTTTAGTACACCGAGTTGAAATCCTTCAGGAGAAATTACTCCCCCGAAATCGAGCAAGATTACTTTTATTTTATTTGAGTCTTTCATAACATTGGTATAATAGAAGATTTTGTTATTTAAGTCAAGTATTTTTTAGCCACACTACCCTGACGATTTTTGAACCACAGAGGACACGCAGTACCTGGCGTGGGAAAACCGCTAAAACATAATGTGTCAACGAGGTCAGACGTTGAAACGGGAAAAGATTAACTGCGTCATGAGTCGTGCGTCATGACTTGAAGGCAACTACAATTACTGCATGTTCTACATGTGAATTACTTAGTCATCAGTCTCTGGTCACTGGTCACTTGTCAAAAAAAGTTAAAAGTTAATCGTGTGATTTGTTGTTACTCTGCGACCTCTGTGGTCTTTGTGGTTCAATACGCTTGAGATTGCTTCGCATAGTTCGAGCATGAAGAAAAACTCGCAAAGACAATTTAGTTCGTTGGGTTTGTTGAGTTTATTGGGTTTAGCGGATAGCCGACAGCGGTAAGCGTATAGCCAATGTTTCTTTGTGTCCTCTGTGGTTAATCTTTTTTTACTCTCAAGAAACTCGCGTTTATGGCAACGATAACGGTACTCATAGACATAAATATCGCACCCACGGCGGGGGAGATGATAATTCCTGACTTATACAAAACACCAGCCGCAAGAGGTATGGCAATTACGTTGTACCCTGTCGCCCAGAAAAGGTTCTGAATCATTTTTCGATATGTGGCTTTCCCAAACAATATGAGAGCCATAACATCTTTCGGATTGCTGTTGACCAGAATGATATCCGCGGTTTCGGCGGCGACGTCAGTACCCGAACCGATAGCTATTCCAACGTCCGCCTGAGCGAGAGCCGGGGCGTCGTTTATTCCGTCTCCGGTCATGGCAACGACTTCCCCTTTGTTCTGAAGTTCTTTAATCTTATCCTGCTTTTCATCCGGCAGAACTTCGGCGAAGAATCCGTCCAGTTCGAGTTCATCCGCCACTTCTTTTGCCACTTCTTTGTTATCTCCGGTCAGCATCCAGCATTTGATACCCTCTTTTTTCAGTTTCTTTATGGCTTCGTAAGAATCCTCTCTGATTTTGTCGGATAATACTATTAATCCTTTTAATTCTCCGTCTATTAAAACAAATACCAGTGTCCCGCCTATTTTTTGGGCAGCTTCTTCAGGGATTTCTATGTTATTTTTATCCAGATAACTCTTACTGACTAATTTTATCTCTTTCCCTTCGACTTTACCCTTGACTCCCTCTCCTTTTACAACCTCGAAATCCTCGCTTTTCCCTGTATCTAAACCGAGCTCTTTAGCTTTATCTAAAATGCCTTTTGCTATGGAATGTTCGGAATTTATTTCGAGAGTCGCTGCTATTTTTATTATGTCTTTTTTGCCGTATTCGGAATTGAAAATCTTAACAGAACTAACACCAAATTTACCCTCCGTTAAAGTTCCGGTTTTATCGAATACAAGCGTGGTTATTTTTCTCGAATTCTCAAACGCGGTTCTGTTTCTGATTAATAAACCGTTCTTTGCCGAAAGGGAAGTGGACACCGCTCCCACGAGAGGTATGGCGAGACCGAGAGCGTGAGGGCAGGTTATTACCATAACGGTCGCCATTCTTTCTATGGCGAACGCCACATCCGGCGCTTTAAAAAGCCAGACAACTAAAGTTATAAGCCCTACACTTATAGCTATAACAGTTAGCCACATAGCGGCTCTGTCCGCCAGACGCTGTGTTTTTGACTTGGCGTTCTGCGCCTGTTTAACCATATTTACCACTTTATTCAAATAGGAATCTTCTCCCGTTCCTTCGACTTTTGCCTTTATTACCGAATCTCCGTTGATCGACCCGCCGATTATTTTATCACCTTTTTCTTTTTTAACCGGTTTGGATTCTCCTGTAAGCATGGATTCGTCTATGTGGGTTTCTCCTTCGGTGATAACCGCGTCCGCGGGTATTTTTTCTCCCGCTTTGATTAAAATAATATCTTCTTTATTAAGTTCCGATATTTTTACGTCGGAGATATCCTCTCCCTTGACCAAATGAGCCGTATCGGGTAATAACTGCGCGAGTTTTTCCAGAGCTCTCGAAGCTCCCAGAACCGACTTCATTTCTATCCAGTGACCGAGGAGCATAATATCGATTAGTGTGGCGAGTTCCCAGAAAAAATATTTCCCCTTGAGTCCGAACACCACAGCCGCGCTGTAAACGTAAGCGACAGTTATAGCCAGGGCTATAAGAGTCATCATGCCGGGTTGTTTCCGGCTTAGTTCGTCATAAAGACCTTTAAGGAAAGGCCATCCGCCGTAGAAGAAAATAAAACTGGATAGAACAAACATAAGATATTTATCCCCTGAGAAGGTAAGTGAGAAATTGAGAAAGTTCTGTATCAAAGGAGAAAGGATTAGTATGGGTACGGTTATTATCAGTGAAACAAAAAACCGCTTTTTAAAATCTTTTACCATGTGCTTATGATGTTCTGTATGGTTGTGATGTCCATGTTTTATTTCTTTATGGTCGCAATGCTCGCAGGATTTCTCTTCAGAAACTTCCTCGAGCGTGACATTGCACATTGAACATTTTCCCGGCTGATCGAATTCCATCCCACAATGTGGGCATTTATATTTTATAATTTTATCCTCCATTTATAAAGAAAGACGAATACATATTGAGTTCGTTCCCTTTTTTCTTAGAAAAGACGAATCTTTTTAGTTGATTTACTTTATGGTAAACTTTCTCTTGTAATTTGTTTGAAATACAGTTAACTTACCTGAATTCCTCGTCCAATTTTTTCATATCTTCTTTTTCGAGATGCCAGCCAAGAGCACCCATGTTTTCCTTAATATGGTCTAAATTGGTTGATTTTGGTATGGTAATTATGTTTTTCTTGGATATAAGCCAGTTTATCGCGATCTGAGCAATGGTTTTATTGTACTTTTCTATGAGTTCTTCTAATAATTTATTCTTTTCTCGAAACAACCTTCCTTTAAGGAGAGGTTTCCACGCGGTTATTATGATTCCATTTTCCTGGCAGTAAGGAATTATCTCCGATTCAATATTCACGTTATACATGCCGTTGTGTCTCGTCAGGAGATTGTATTCTATCTGGTTGTTTACAATTTTATTTTCGGTATATTTCTGGGCTTCTTTTAATTGTTCTACGGAAAAATTGCTTACACCGATGAACCTTATTTTTCCCTGTTCCAATAAAGTGTCCATGGCACGCATTGTTTCTTGTAAAGGGATTCTGGGGTTTGGTACGTGGATTAGATAAAGGTCTATGTAGTCGGTTTTAAGTCTTTTTAGACTTCGTTCCGCGGCTTTAATGCAATCATTATATCTCAGGTGATCCGGCAGAACTTTAGTGGTAATAAAAAGAGATTTCCTGTCGAAATCTTTAATAGCGTGTCCGACCAATTCTTCGGAATGCCCTCCGCCGTACATTTCCGCCGTATCTATGTGATTATAGCCAAATTCTACTGCGCATCGGATGGCGGTAATACTTTCTTTATCTCTGCTCGTATCCCTGCTCATTCCTCCGCCGATTTCCCAGGTGCCGAGACCCAGTACCGGTATTTTTGTATCTTTGGTTAAGTTTTTGTATTCCATAATATATCAAACGATTACCTTCTGCGCTTCTTCCCTCCGCTGAACATTCCTCCTATAGATATGTTAAGACCGATTATAAATCCCAGATTATACGGCCAGCCGGTATTGTTTATTTCGTAGAGACCGACTTCATTCGTGAAAAGACTGATGATAAAAGTTATTATGATTATGGCTCCGTGCCATAATCCGTATAAAAACCCAGCCTTAGCTCCGGGATTTATTTCCTGATCCCACTTTTCGTTGCCGGGAGCGCAACTCATAAAAACGAGAGCTAGAATTACAATTAAAAAAAACAGGTAACTTTTCTTTTTCATTATAATTCCTCCTTTAATTATTAACCTGTTTAGTTAAAAATTTTTAAAAATATCGAGGTAGTGCGCGAAGAACCCGGTGCCTATTAAACTTGAGAAAATTAGAAACCCCACTATAAAACCCGCGAATACCAAAACAATCAATACGCCCTGGATAATAAAGTATATCTTTAAAGGATTAAGCATCCCTTTTCCAAGAGATTCGATATTGCCAGCGGTAACTTCCCTCGAGCCGTTGGCTGCGCGGTTTAATAAAAGACCTTCCCATATCGTTACTACTCCGTGGATTGCTCCGAAGATTGTCATGACCATAAACGCGCCCTGAACTATTTTGGCTATCCCCAGTAGTTTTAACCATCCGCCCATCTGACGGGTTTCACCTGTTATTGTTTCAGCGTTAAGCTTTTTCTGAGCCATTATGCCTCCTTACTAAATATCAGTTAAAGAGTAAGGAGAAAGAAGCGAATAGTCAAGTACCAACCGTACCGCCGATTTTTGAACCACAAAGATCACAAAGCACACAGAGAAACATTTCAGTGTTTAGATTGTAAATCGAAAATTGCAAGTTGTAAATTTTAAGTTAAAAAACAGAACTTACACACAGATTATTTTTTGTCCAATTTCTAAAGTCCAACGTCCAGATTCAGAAAAATTGTTAGAGAGTCAGAGCGGAAAAGCGTAGGATATTAATTTTGAATTCTTAATTTTTTCCTAAAACCTAATACCCAATACCAGTTTTCCACGTATCTACACACTAACGCACTTAACCTTATTTATTTCTTTCCTTCGGCAAACAACTTTTCCGTCCGCTTATCGAACAGAACCCATATAGAATAAATGCCCACCGCGGTGCCAAGAGGAAAATTCAACAAAGCCAGGAAAGATAGTATAAGAACAAGAATTCTACCCCAACCCTGGTATTTTAAAAGCCCTATTCCACCGACAATTCCCGGGGCAGCACAAATTATCATAAACCAGGGAATTACCATGCCTATTGTTTGAAGTATTCTTACCGCTTCTTCCTCTATATCCGGTATTCTCGCGACCAGATTCAGCACCGAAAATAAAATAAGGGCTATTAAAACTCCCAGTACACTAAAAGCTATGTGAATTATCCCTACCGCTTTAACATGACTTTCCATTCTCCCTCCTTATTTTTTTATACTATAATTCAGCTTTTTCTATTAAAAAGCAAGAGGCTAAAGTTAGAATTGCGGAAAACAAAAATGTAGCCATCATTGCCGCTATACTGATACTGAACGTTTCTGTATCGCCGGCTATAGTAAAATTCAGGGAAACTTCAGGTAGATAGGAAAAGATTTTTCTTCCAAAATGCAAATAACGGGAATATATCAACACAAGCCCGATAAGGCTTCCCGCGGTAATCCAGCCCTGCGCTCTGGAGAACACTCTTCCGAAAAGATAAGAAAACATGGCAAAAGGCACAATAAAAAGAATTCCAAAAGCCGGCAATAACCACAATTTCAAAAAAGTTAACATATCTACTCTGAACTGCCCCGTAAATCCCGTTAATATAAGGTACGGAATAAGAAAAACAAGAAGTACGTAAAGGAAAATTTCAACCGCAAGAACTCCGACTTTGCTCAAAACTATATTATAGCCCCTTAAAGGCAGAGAAAGAAGCAGAAAATTTGTGTTCGAGTCCCATTCGTTTTTCCATATTAAAAAAGACCTGACCAGAGCCATTAGAGGGAAAGCGGGGAGAGTTAAAAATATAACCGATATTGCCATGACCCCTTCGGTGACTTTAGCTAAAGGCAAAAACAGAAAATTAACAACGATTACGAATCCGCAGAAACCAATAATCCAGTTTTTTTCTCCGAGGAGTTCCTTTTTAAACAATCTACACATAAACATCCTCCTTGAAGATTTGCTCCATCGACTTTCCGTGTTTTTCTCTTAAGATGTCGGATTCTCCGTCGATAATAATGTTTCCATCTCTCATAAATATGGTCCTTTCAAAAAGCATTTCCGCGTCGGCTACTATGTGAGTGGAAAATATAAACGTCTGGTCTTCTCTGTATGCTTTAAGGATTCCTGAGATTATGTTTGCCCTCGACGCGGGGTCTATTCCGGACAGCGGTTCATCGAGCAGAAAAATCTTCGCGTCCCTTGAAAGAGTCATAACCAGTTTTAACTTTGCCCTTAAACCTTTTGATAAGTGTGCTACGTATCTATGGGAGGGAAGTTTAAAAAAATCTGTTAGATTTTTTTCCTTATCCTTATTCCAATCCGGGAAAAAGCCCGAGTACCAGTCTATTAAATCTTGAGTCTTCATCCAGTGATAAGTCGAATCGTATTCCGGATAAAAAGCGGTTGTGGATTTTAGATCTATTCCCGGGAGCCTTCCCTGGATTGTTATCTCTCCCGAAGTAGGTCTGCAAAACCCGAAAATTAGTTTAAGAAGGGTCGTTTTTCCACTCCCATTCGGTCCGACCAGCCCGACAAATGTGCCGTCTTCGATTTCCAGATCGATGTTATTTATAGCGTATATTTCGTTGTACCTTTTTACCAAGTTTTTAATTTTTATCATCTATCTTCCTCACTAATTTTTTTATTTCTTTTTTCGATAGACCCATCGAGGTCAAACTTTCTACAAATTTGCCGATCTCTTCTTCGATCATCTTTCCTTTAAGATCTTTACGGGAGTCTTCTTTAACCCAGGTGCCTTTGCCCACCCAGCTTTCTATGACACCTTCTCTTTCCATTTCCCTGTAGGCTCTTGCTACCGTATTTGGATTTACCCCCAACTCTTCCGCGAGAGCTCGCACAGTGGGCAAATTGTCCTTTATGTCTCCGCGTGAAATCCTTTCTTTGATTTCTCTTACTATCTGTCTCCATATCGGTTTACTTTTATCTATTTTCATATTATTGTATCAATAAGATAATACAATTTTTATTTTTGTCAAGGGGGGTGGTCGGTTGGGGGTGCCGGGTGCTGGGTTTTTTGGGACTATTGAGTTTATAGAGTTCGTTGGGTTTATTGTGTTTAAAAAAAAGATTCTGCAGATTTGTGTTTACCTGCGTGTAAGTTCTGTTTTTTAACTTAAAATTTACAACTTACAATTTTCAATTTAAAATTAAACACTGAAATGTTACTCTGTGCTCTCTGTGTTCTCTATGGTTCAAAAATTGGTGGTGTGGGGTGGGTTGCTCTTGACAAAAGTTATAAAAAGTTTATAGATTTTTAAGTCCGCGGAATAAAGGAGGGTTAAATGCCTAAGGTTATATATGATTATAGTAAATGTACGGGTCTTGCGAATTGCGCCGATGCCTGTCCTGTAGATATATTGGAGAGCAGCAATGATGGAAGATGGTGCAAGCCTGTAGATGATGAAGTTAGAAACAGGGCGGCTCTTGAAAAATATTATAAAGAAGTGGATCCCAATGATTCTTCAAAACTTGTTATTGAATTCGATATGCCCGAGTGCATCGAGTGTCAGGCTTGTGTCGCTTCGTGTTCAGAAGATGCGATAGAAATAGATTCGGATTGAGACCAGAGGATATTGTCGGGTGGACTGATATTTAAAATATAAATCCGGTGTGGGTAGATAAATTTTAAGTACAAATTGCCAGTCTTTTTTTGCCGAACTAAAAAAGAAAAATAAAAAAAAGGATATGATTTTTTCTTGTATTCGTCATATTTCGTTGTTTGTTTTTTTTCTCTTCCCTTTATCTTTTTCAGCCTCTATTCACGGCCAAATTAATGGTACAGTCGTCGACGCGGAGAGCGGTAAACCTCTGCTTTATGTAAACGCAATTGTGGTGGGGACAGGTTTTGGGGTGGATTCTGACAGCAGTGGTTTTTACCGTTTGATAAATATTCCGCCGGGGACGTATGAGGTTCAATTCAGGGGGATCGGTTGTTTGCCTCTGAGTGTAAAAAACGTGGTCGTTGAAGCGGATCATGTTACCAGGCTAAATGTTAGATTGTTTTCCCCTGAAACTTTTAGAGGAAAATATGTGACCGTAGAAGCGGAAGAGGAAATAATTAAAATGGATATTCCTTTTAATCGGTATTATTCTGGGGTTGAAGAGATAAACGAAATTCCTATGGTGGTTAGTCTTTCTGATTATTTTGGTTTTGTGAATAACCGAGGGGGGATGGATTCCCGGGTTGCTGTTAAAAGTGATGGTTTCCCGTTGATCGATAACAGAATCAATTCCATGGTTTTGGTTCCTCCTTTGTCCGCCGTTCATGATGTTTCGGTAATTAAGAGCGGTTTTGACGCGGAGTATGGTAATGTTAGTTCCTGTGTGGTGAATATTATAGAGCGAGAAGGAGAAAAAAAATCTTATAATGGGAGCGCTAATTTCCAATATACATTTCCTCATATGCCTCATTATGGAAGCAGCATATTCAGTCCTTATAATATGCATGTTCG